>NMQN01000436.1 GCA_003575245.1 Candidatus Atribacteria bacterium 1244-E10-H5-B2
AGCTTGAAAAGAAGATATATCAGGATAAGAATCGATTATCTCTGAAATCTGCTGGAGAGAAGTAGTAGTTTCAGTCTCTTCAGCCCATATAAGAAAAGGGTGAATAATACAGGCAACAATAAATAGTATCATAATAAAGAAAATTTGGGATTTACAAAGACAATATTTCATTTTTATCCTCTATATTGTTTATATATAAAACTGCATTCCTGTTGCCAAAGCCATCATCAGCATAAATTTTGGCATTGGGATCAGGAACCCATTTATCATCATCTACTACCAGCATATATTCATATCTTCCCGGTTTTAGATTGATTTTGCCGGTCCAAATACCATCACCCTGGGGGTCTTCCAATCTATTGGCACTTATACTCCAGCCGTTGAAATCACCAGCTACGGCAATGCTCTTAGCTTCTATGCCGGATATTTTAAAGGTAGCCTCAACCTGAGTAAGAGTTTCTCTCTGCCCTGGTGAAAGTGAGGGATTAAATAAAAAGACAAAAGTAAAAACACAGAAGACTGCCAGAGTAAGAATACTGACCAGACTATATCTATATCGGGGAGTACTCCATAAATTCTTTAAAGATATCTGCCAGGCCGGGATAATTCTTCCCCTTTCCTTTTCTTCAATTTGAGAAATCTTTGACATCACCTTTTCCGTAAAATCTAGTGGAGGGGAAATTTCGGGGAGAGACTCTATCATTTTAACGATAGAAGAAAGTGTTTTTAATTCAGCCCGACAGGTAGGACATGTCTCTAAATGCTTCTCAACTGGCTGCCTTTCACCAAAGGTAAGAACCTCATCTATATATAATTGAAGTAACTTTTTAATCTTTTTACAGTTCATTAATACTATCTCCTAATTATTAATACGAGATAGCAGATAAAAAGTTTCATTTCATCTACAAAAAAGGGGATCCGTTTAGGTTCTTAGCCAAGTGGCAAAGTCTCCCGGGGTTTAAGCGGGTGAGAAACACTTGACTAACCTTGCGAACCCCCTATCTTTTAACTCCACCTAAACCGACCACCGGCAAGTTTTTCTAAAATAAAATCAACTACCCGATAAAATTTACTTACAAATTTTTTAATCATTTTGCCCTTCTTTCAATTTTGACTCTTATATTTTGAGTCCTTCTGTCTTTCTGCAAACTTATGTATGGTAAATCGATAATTTCTCCGGAAAGAATTTTCATTTTAACCTCATTTACACTAGGAAAATAACAAGAAATTCGTCTTGTAAAATCTTTCCAGTTTCTAGCAATAACTAAACCCGAAAAATGTTCAGCATTGCTTTTATAAGTACCCACTACTAACATTTTTAAATCCCCCTTATTATTTTAAAATAGTCTCCTGTACCTCTTTCTCCATATCAATCCCCTTTTAAATCCCCTACTCCCCGGAAAGATTAAAAAAACCGGGGAGCAGGGTATCGGCAACCCGGGGGGTCGGTAGTCTATGAGATAGTCAAACTGAATTAAGGGAAATTATTACTAAAAGCCTTAATCCAATATCGCAACCTCTCCTAATTAGCCCGGATTACCGAATTAGTTCACTTACTTATTTTTTCTTTTTCTTAAACAAAAAATAAATTATTCCTACTACCACAACTAAAACTATAGCAAGAAGCCACCAATCCATTATTTAATCCCCCTTTCTTTTTTAATCAAAAAGTAGACTATCCCTATTATTATGGCCAAAGCTACAATAAGAAATAACCAACCCCAGTGCATTATTTAACCCCCGGGCCGGAGCAGATCATTGTAAAACCCTTTTCCTGCAGTTCTTTCCCTATCCGGTCAATATGATTGAATTCCCCAAGAATCCTGGCTCTTAAACTATTTCCGTAGGCATAAGTTATAAGAAAACCCTTTTTCTTTAATGATCTGCTTAGGTCGTCTATTTCCCGATGTTTTTCATTGTAACAACAGACTTTAAGACTGGCCTTTTTGCCTTCCCTTTGAAATTCAAAGATCGCTTTCACTTTTAAAACCACCTTTAATTTTGATATTTTCGATTAGCTTTGATATGACCTTACCCTGCTTAGTTTCCTTACCTAAAAAAAGATAGTAAGTATCTCTTATCAATAAGAGGTCTGTCCGGTCCAGGCTATTCAAATAGGTAGAGATTTCTTCTTCTTCCTTTCCGGATTGCAGGCCTAACAGATTACGTTCTCTACTGCTTAGACCGTTTCCGTTACTTTCAGACATGGTTTACCCCTTCTTTATTAAGTTTA
>NMQN01000336.1 GCA_003575245.1 Candidatus Atribacteria bacterium 1244-E10-H5-B2
AGGTTAGACCCCTCCGGGAGGGATATAAGAGCCATCAGGGGAAAGGAGATAGCCATGATCTTTCAAGAACCAATGACCTCGCTTTCCCCGATTCACACTATAGGGAATCAGATTATGGAGGCAGTTCTTCTTCACCGGGATATGAGCCAAAGTGAGGCAAGGGAGCTTACATTGGAAATGCTTTACAAGGTTGGTATCTCCAATCCTCACCAGAGGATAGATGAATATTCCTATCAGCTCTCCGGAGGTCTTCGCCAGAGGGCGATGATTGCCATGGCTCTATCCTGTAATCCTTCTCTCCTGATCGCTGACGAACCGACCACTGCCTTAGACGTTACAGTTCAGGCTCAGATTCTGGAGTTGATGAAGGAACTGCAGAGGGAATTTGGTATGTCGATTATATACATTACCCATAACTTAGGGGTTATTGCCGAGATAGCTGATGAGGTATTAGTGATGTACTTAGGTAAGGCGGTAGAACATGCAAATACCGATGAAATCTTTCATAATCCCCTTCACCCTTATACAATAGGACTTCTAAAGTCTATCCCTAAAGTGGGGAAAAAGGCAAGGACAAGACTTGAGGCTATCAAAGGGATAGTCCCCACTCCCTTAGATCTTCCCAGGGGATGTAGGTTTTACCAGCGGTGTCGAGAGGCAAAGGAAGGGATATGCAACGTGGATAACCCTTCCTTAATCGAGGTAACAAAGGGTCATCGGGTAAGTTGTTTTTTATATAAATAAAAGAAAAAAACGAGGATAAATATGATAAAGAAAAGCGGAATGCCTCTTTTAGAAGTAAAGAACTTAAAAAAATATTTTCCTGTTGAGAAGGGATTTTGGAGAAAGACAGTCGGATATATTAAGGCGGTGGATAAGGTCTGGAGTGAACCCCTCATGCTAGACACTTTAAATCTTAACACACCATGCATTCCCGAGAGCTATTCTTTGCCAATAACCTCTCGTATTCCTCTGGAGGCCGATAGCCCAAAGAGGAATGCAACCTCTTCCTATTATACACATCTTCAATAAAATAGGGAATCCTTTCTATTACATCAGAAAAGGTTTCATATTCCCATAAATATACCTCCTCCTGTTTCAGGGTTTTAAAGAATGATTCAGCAAAAGCATTATCATAAGGATTGCCTTTTCCGGACATACTTATTCTGATACCATTATCCTTTAATATTTTTATATAATCTTTACAGGTATACTGGATACCCTGATCTGAATGATGAATCAGGTTATCGGTTTTTCTGGTAGCTATAGCCATAGAAAGTGCAGCAATGGCAAGCTTTGGAGATAAAGTTTTACCGATAGCATAACCGACTATTTTTCGTGAATAAATATCTATGATGGCTGATAGATAAACAAAACCGTTAAGTATCCTGATATAGGTGATATCCGCACACCAGACTTGATTGATACCGGTAATTTCTTTATCTTTGATCAAATTGGAGTATATTTTATTATTGTGTTTGCTATTGGTAGTAGTTATATATTTGTGTTTTATCCTACCTTGTATCCCCATATCTTGCATCATTTTTAATACCTTCTTATGATTTACTATTACCTTATCCCTTCTTAATTGTGCGGTTATTCTTCGGTAACCGTAATAGGGATGTTCCCGGGAGATATCCTCTACCTTCTTTCTAATCCTTAATTCTTTTTGCTTTTTATGTATATTTATTTTCCTCCTTATCCACTGTGGGGGCAGCACAGCGATTAAATGGTTTTCTTTTTACTCAGGAGAAGCTATGATCTCCTCCCAATCTTTTTCTTCCCAGAGCCTTCGGGTGTCCAGAAGTTTATTCAATAAAATCTCCTTTGTTTCTTTATCTTGAACAAAAGGAGATGTTTTAGAATAATCTATTAAAAGGTCAATTTTCTTTAAGATAATGGTTTTTGCTTGTATTTTCATTTTGAGTACTTTCTTTGATCGACCTTGAGTTTTGCTCACCGAGGAAATTCTTTTTTCTAATTTGTCTATCCAGGCCTTAGGTACTTTTCCCGTATTAACAATTTCCTCAATCGCTCGGTGTTTTTCACCTACATACTTACCGGTAAGTCTTTCCATTTGTATAATGACAACTTTTAAGATTAAGACAAAGAAAGCGATAAAGGCCAAAAATATAAGGGAAATCTTTAACATATCTTTAAATAACTCCCTTAAGACTTAGTTCTTTAGCAAAGTGACAGGCGACAAAATGGTCAGGTTT
>NMQN01000454.1 GCA_003575245.1 Candidatus Atribacteria bacterium 1244-E10-H5-B2
ATGGAAGTTTAGATATAATTACTGAAGCAGCCCGTCAGACCGGTATTCGAGCTAATCTATCTTACGAGATTTCTGACCGGGACGGTCATGAAAAGGCCTTAGATGGAATCAGAGAAAACAAAAGATTTATAAAAAAGGCGCAACTAGAAGGTAATAGTTACCTGGGAGGAATGATCGGACTTCATGCATCTTTTACTTTGAATAATGAGACCTTATCTGAAGTGGCTGCTCTGGCAGATGAGCTGGGAGTGCCTTTTCATATCCATGTCGCAGAGGGTATAGCTGATTTCTATGAAAGCAAAACCCGGGGTTATAAAGGAGTAGCAGAACGCTTAAATCGTTTTCATATCTTGCGACCCGGTACTTTAGCTATCCATGGTGTTCATCTTCAAGAAGAGGAATTGGAAATTTTAAAGAACAATGACAGTTATTTAATTCATAATCCCGAATCTAATATGGGCAATGCCGTGGGTGCGGCTCCAATTAAAGCTGCCATAGATAAAGGAGTAACAGTAGGATTGGGGACTGACGGTTATACTACCGATATGTTTGAAAGTATTAAAGTGGCTAATCTCTTACAAAAACACGAGTCACATAATCCTCAGGCCGGTTGGCAAGAAGTCTTTCAGATGGCTTTTAAGAATAACCGTGAGATTGCTACCAGGTTCTTTGGTAAAACTTTGGGAGTCCTTCAGGCTGGAGCTCCAGCTGATATGATAGTGGTAAATTATTATCCGCCTACTCCTATTACTGGTGAAAATGCTTATTTTCATATTTTATTCGGCATAAGCGGGGATATGGTCGATACCACTATTGTAGGCGGCAATATATTAATGGAAGATCGAGAGATAAGTGGTTTAGATTATGAAAGAATTATCAGAAGAGTGAAAGAACAAGCAGAAGACTTTTGGAAGCGATTTTAGGTATAGGGGACGGTTCTCTGTTCCTTTTCGTCCAAAAAATATTTAATAGTAGGGGGGTGAAGGAGGACATATGCAAAGAGTAAATGAACATGAATGTAAATTTCGAGGAGGAGATTGGGGAGTAAAATATATTATAAGAGGACCCCGTATCGATTGGGGAATAATTCTCTTAAAACCGAGTCAAACTATGGGTGTTCACGGACATCGAGAAGTAGAGGAGATTTTTTATTTTATCAAAGGTTCTCCTAAAATGTTAGTTAATGATGTGGAATATAGAATAAAAGAAGGAGATGCCTTCCGCATAGAACCTCTTGAAAAACACGATATTGTGAATGATACCCGGGAAGATGTAAAGCTGATATTTATTAAAACTCCTTATCTTCCTGAAGATAAAATCACTTATTAAAATATTACCAAAGATATTTGCTTTTTTATGATTGTAGATTTAGAGAATATAAATAATGTAGTATGGGTTTTGATAATTAAAGAAGGTTTAGAATTTTACCTTATTGCGATTTATAAGTTGGTGCCCTTTCCATTCACGATATTTGTCCTTTAAGTTGCAATGTTCTATATATTGGGAATATTAAATGACATCATATTAATGGATGATTCGAATTAGAAAAATGAGTAAAGATACAAAAGTACAAATCAAAGCTAAACCAATTATCGAAATGCTTGGTGTGACAGTGCTAGTTACCTTAATCATTGTCGCCATTGATATAATATGTAAATTATTACCCCGCTATGAAATCCTTAAAAATTCATGGGTTATTGCGGACTTAGTCCATATACCGCAATTTTTAGTACCTTTCCTACTAATTTATTACATTACAAAAGGGAAAGTGGGAGAATACGGTTTTAATTTGAAAGAATATCCTCCAGTTTTTACCCATAGGCGTATGTTGATAATGGGAATATTTTTTGGTCTTCTTATGTCTTTAAGGTATATTCCTCAATTTCTTGGAAACATGCCTTTGGATATACCTCGACCAGTTACTTTAGTTAATATAGTGGGTAATATGACTTTTCAATGGGTCATCGTAGGTCTGTGCGAAGAGACCATGTTTAGAGGATTGATTCAAACTTATTTAATGAATAATCTTAAAGGATATGTTAGGATTTTTGGGCATGATCTCCATATAGGAACAGTCTTTGGAGCAATCTTTTGGGGTGGATTCCATTTTATAAATATTATTATCTTACCTTTAAAAACTGTGATATTCATAGTCATACTTACAACCATAATAGGTCTGCCTATGGGGTATGCCTATCAAAAAACTGGGAGTTTGTTA
>NMQN01000682.1 GCA_003575245.1 Candidatus Atribacteria bacterium 1244-E10-H5-B2
TCGGAGATGTGATTAAACACTTAAATAAATAAAAATATAAACCTAAAATATGTATAAATATTTTTTATATTTATTTTTTTGTGAACCAGAATAAAAGTAGAGTCAGACGGCTTAGAGATATTTTTGAGAATTAAAAAGGAGGAATAAAAGATGAAAAAGAATGTTTCTATCTTATTAACCGTATTATGTATCTTAACTGTTTTTACTTTGGTTTTATCTGCAGAGGAAGTTAAATATGATTTTAGGAAGACAAACTGGGGGATGAATAGGGAGCAAGTTAAAACAACAGAGAAAGAGATACATGAATGGGAAGGCTGGGCAGTAAATTATTACATTGATTTCAAAGGTACTATACAATATACAGAAGGTAAAACCTTGGAATATTTTCCAGTAGAAATTAACGGAGAAAATTATACTTGTCAATATGTATTCCTTAAAAATAAACTTTACAGGGGTAGATACCGTTCTTTTGGGAGTAGTAATATTAATGAGTACAAAATACTTAAAGGACTTTTAAATAAAAAGTATGGTAAGGCAAAAAAAGATTGGAAAATATGGCGGAACGATATATTTAGAGGCTATAGTTATTATTTGGAAACTGCTATTAAAATAGGACATTTAGTACAAGTAGCTAGATGGGAAACTGCGACAACAAATATAGAATTAAGATTGAGCAATGAAGGTGGTGGAACTAGAATTATGATGACCGCATATTACTGGAGCAAAGAATTGATGGAACAAAAGGTCCAAAGGGAAGAAAAGGAACGGATAGATAAACTTACAGAGGAAGAAAATAAATCTAATCTTTAAGTTCTAAGTAAAAATAAAAGGGAGGATTAAATCAATGGAAAATAAAAAAGAAAAGAAAAAATCTTCAACAAAAACGGGTTGTCTAGTATTATTGTTGGTTGTCGTAGGGTTATTTCTAATCTATTTTCTACCTGCAATAAAAGCAAATAAGGAGTATAGGGAAAAACCGATACCATACGTTACACCCGAGGATACCATTGAGAGGATAGTTGAAGGGGTGGCTGTTGGAGCTTTCGGGAAAACAGTTAATTGGGATAATAGTCCTTACACGATAAAAGGAATAAGGAAGATTAAGCAAGTTGCTGGGTTAGATGAAGGTGGTTATTTAGTTGAGGTCAGTTATAGAGCGAATGAAAATCTAACTGTCAGTATGATGAAAGGGGGGATATTTATAGACGCTATTGAATTTACTGAAGAATTATTTTTACCTTCTTTTTGTGAAGAAATTAAGGTTTATATGTTAAAACCTTACCTAATCCTCGTCGACGAATATGGTAAAGAAAAAGAAGTGCAGGTCGCTAAATTAGTTTTACGGAGGGCCATAGCGTATAAAGTAAATTGGGAGAATATCACCAATGAAATGTTTGAGCGTCTCTTAATAAATGAAGGGCAGTTATGGATACACCCTGCTTTAAATAAATAAAGGAAGGAAGTGAACAAAATGAAAAGGAAGTATTTTTTAATAATTGCATTTTTGATATTCGCTATGTTTTTAGTAGGATGTGCAAAAACAACTCTAAGTACAATTAGAAATCCAGAATTATTCCAAATAAAATTTGGGAAAATTCTAGTCGTTGCTCCGTTCTCGGATATAGGCATGAGGAAACAGACTGAGGATGCCTTTATTGCGAAGTTTAATTTGTCAGGTGTAAATGCAATTTCCAGCATGCAGAGGATCCCACCAGTAAAAGATTATAGTGAGCAAGAGCTATTAAAAATTTTAGAACAAGATAAGATAGACGGCATCTTGGTAGCAGGATTGAAAGATTATTGGACTTCACAGACCTATGTCCCTAAAAGTTCATCATCACGAGGTAGTGCATCATTATATGGAAACTCTCTTTATTATCGAAGTTATACACAAGAATACGGGGGGTATTATATTTCCAAACCTAATGTTAAATTTGAAATTCGCTTATTTGATAGCAGGTCGGGGCAAGTCGCATGGTTAGCAACATCGATCACAAAAGGTAATGCATTTGCGGATTACAATAATTTAGCCAATTCACTTGCCAAAAATGTTGTTAAAATGCTAATAGAAGAAGATCTACTTGAGCTCACTATAACAGATACTAAAGGAGCTACCGCTCCGGTAACAAAAACTATAACCATAACGGAGTCTCCTAATCAACCACCTATAGCAAGTTTTACAGCTAACCTCAGAATAGGAGTGGTGCCTCTAGAAATC
>NMQN01000378.1 GCA_003575245.1 Candidatus Atribacteria bacterium 1244-E10-H5-B2
GTATTTCAGTTGTAAACGCCCTTTCGGAATGGCTGGAAGTAGAGGTAACCAGAAAGAAAAAAGTATTTTTTCAGAGATTTGAAAAAGGGGATGCCGTATCCGGTTTAAAAATAATAGGAAAATCTTCTCTCACCGGGACTAAAATTACCTTCAAACCTGACCCGACTGTTTTCGAAGACACCACCTTTAATTTTGATAATATTACTCACCGGTTAAGAGAAATCGCTTTTTTGAACGCCGGGGTCAAGATTGATTTAAAAGATGAAAGGGAAGAGAACAAAGAAATTTCTTATAAATATAATGGAGGAATAAGTGAATTTGTCAGCTATTTAAACAAGAACAAAGGCCTTTTATTTTCGAAGCCTATCTGTTTTAAAGGGAAGAAGGACGATATAGAAGTAGAAGCCGCATTACAATATAACGACGGTTATATAGAAAACATCCTTTCTTTTGCTAACAACATAAACACAGAAGAAGGCGGGACCCATTTAGCAGGATTTAAAGCGGCCATAACCAGAGTAATAAACGATTATGCACGCAACAATTTATTGTCTAATGGCAGAAAATCACCTTTAAAAGAAGGAGAAAGCAATCTTTCTGGTAATGACGTAAGAGAAGGATTAACCGCTGTAATCAGCGTAAAATTATTAAACCCTCAGTTCGAGGGCCAGACTAAAACCAAACTGGGAAACAGTGAGGTAAGATCAGTAGTATCTTATATTGTCGGAGAAGGCTTAAATAATTTCCTTAACGAGAATCCAAGTGTAAGCAAGAGAATACTGGCTAAATCTATTTCTGCCTTAAATGCCAGGGAAGCAGCCAGAAAAGCTCGAAATTTAATCCGACAAAAAAACGGAATATTAGGATTGGGCACTCTTCCCGGAAAATTAGCTGATTGTTCGGAAAAAGACCCTCTATTTAGGGAGATATTTTTAGTAGAGGGCGATTCCGCCGGAGGTTCTGCCAAACAAGGGAGAGACAGGAGGTTTCAAGCCATTCTGCCTTTAAGGGGTAAGATTCTGAACGTAGAAAAAGCACGCTTGCATAAAATATTAGAAAATAACGAAATAAGATCCATGGTTACCGCTTTAGGCATAAACATCGGGGAAGATCTAGACATAGAAAAACTAAGATATTATAAAGTCATTATAATGACTGATGCAGATGTCGACGGAGCCCATATAAAAACTCTGCTTTTAACTTTTTTCTACCGTTATATGAAACCGTTAATCGAAAGGGGAAATATTTATATTGCCCAGCCACCTCTCTACAAAGTTGAACATAATAAAAAGAGCGACTACTTGTTTAATGACCAGGAGTTAGAAGATAAGTTAAAAGAGATAGAAGGCAATCCCCGAATCCAGAGGTATAAAGGTTTAGGCGAAATGAACCCTGAACAGTTATGGGAGACCACCATGAACCCGGAAAACAGACTTTTAAAGCGAATAGAGCTGGAAGATAATATAGAAGCAGAAGACATGTTTACAATTCTAATGGGGAGCAAGGTTGAGCCCAGAAGAGATTTTATATACAAACACGGCTTAGAAGTGAAAGAGCTGGATTTTTAAGTATAGTCGTTAGTAAATATTATTTAGTAGGGGCGTATTGTATACGCCCTCAGCGATATACACAAAACATAGGACAGATGCTCCTCGTTTTCGCGAGGGCAGGACCGCCTGTCCCTGAAGCAAGGTAGGGGCTTGATTCATTAAGCCCGCAATAAAGGCGGGTCGGATAAATCCGACCCCTACAAAAATACAATATACTCTTGTCATTACGAGAAAATTTAGCAAGCCTGCCCCACGCGGAAGTAGGGGAAGCAATCTTAATCAGGGATTGCCGCGCTTACTTCGTTCGCAATGACAGAGAAGATAATAAACCGATAACCGATGAATTAAGGCCTGAAAAGCGAAAATCAGTTGTATTTGTTTAAAAACGAAAACTATAAACCTATTATTCTGTACTAACGACTATTCACTATTCACTAGCGACTAATTTAATTGATGAATTGGAGAATCATGAAAGAAGAAGAAAAAAAAGACAATTTGAACAACAAAGAAGAAAAAGCAGAAGAGGAAGAACTAAAAGAAAAATTTGCAGAGACAACCAGAGCTTTGCCTACCGATGTCGGAGATGAGATAAAAGATGCTTATCTCAGTTACGCTATGAGCGTAATAATAGGGCGAGCCTTGCCTGATATCCGCGATGGATTAAAACCGGTTCATCGCCGGGTATTATATTCTATGGAAAAAATGGGCAACACCCCCGACAAGGCTTATAAAAAATCGGCCCGAATAGTAGGAGATATAATAGGTAAATACCATCCTCATGGTGATGTAGCAGTATATGATACGCTTGTAAGAATGGCCCAGGATTTTTCCTACCGCTACCCCTTGGTAGACGGGCAGGGAAATTTCGGTTCGGTTGATGGTGATTCCGCAGCTGCCATGCGATACACGGAAATACGTATGTCGAAGATTGCCCAGGAATTATTGACTGACCTAGACAAAGAAACAATCGATTTTACTCCCAATTTTGATAATTCCCTTAAAGAACCGAAAGTTTTACCGGCTAAAATTCCCCACCTTTTACTTAATGGCGCTTCGGGGATTGCTGTAGGAATGGCTACTAACATCCCTCCGCACAATTTAGGAGAAGTAGTTGATGGTGTAGTAATGATAATCGAAGACCCCCAAGTTTCCATAGATAAATTGATGACCGTAATTAAAGGCCCCGATTTTCCTACCGGCGGCATAATTTGCGGTAAAATGGGAATAAGGAGTGCATATGAAACCGGAAAGGGAATCATAAAAGTACAAGCTGCAGTATTTACCGAAGGAGTAGATGGTGATAAAAACGGAGACAAGAAAATCCCCCGTATAATAATTAAAGAACTCCCTTATCAAACGAATAAAGCAAAATTAATAGAAAATATTGCTAAACTGGTTCAGGATAAAAAACTTATTGACATCACACACCTGAGGGACGAGTCAGACAGGAAAGGGATGCGGGTAGTTATTGAATTAAGAAGAGGTGCTAATGTTGACATAGTGTTGAACAATCTGTACAAGCACACCCAGATGAAAGCCATCTTTGGGATTAATCTTTTAGCGATTTCCGAAGGGCGTCCCAAGCTCTTTAATTTAAAAGAGATGTTAGAATGCTTTTTGGTCCACCGTAAAGATGTTGTGGAAAGAAGAACCAGATATGAATTAAAAAAAGCCAGAGAAAGAGCCCACATTTTAGAGGGGCTGAAAATTGCCCTGTCTAATATTGACGAAGTAGTACAGATTATTAAAAAATCAGATAATGTAAAAACGGCGCACGCCAAGCTGAAAAGTAGATTTGGCTTAAGCGATATTCAATCACAGGCTATTTTAGATATGAGGCTGCAGCGTCTTACATCTTTGGAGACCGAAAAGATCCTAGAAGAATATTTAGAATTAATTAAACGCATTGCTTATTTAGAAGATATATTACAAAACGAAAAAAAGCTTATGTTGATAATTAGAGACGAACTGTTGAAGATGAAGGAGAAATACGGTGATGAAAGAAGGACCGAGATAGTAGAAGATGAAGAAGAGTACGAGATTGAAGATTTCATTAGTTTAGAGGACATTGTAATAACTTACACCCGGGATGGATATTTGAAGCGCCTTCCTTTGAGCACTTATAGAAAACAAAGAAGGGGAGGGAAAGGCAAAATTGGCATGACCACTAAACTAGAAGACCTTGTAGACCAGGTATTTGTTACCACCAACCTTCATGATATCTTATTTTTCACCAGCAAAGGGGTGGTTTATAGAAGAAGAGCATACCAGATTCCCGAGGGAGGGAGGACTTCCCGAGGAGTCGCCATAGTTAATTTATTGGGCATTGAGAAAGATGAACATATTACTACGATTATTCCCATAGAAGGCAATGAAATTGCAGAATCGAAAGAAAAAAGCGGAAAGTATCTGTTTATGGCTACCAAAAAAGGAAAAATAAAAAAGGTTCCCCTTTCCCATTTTTATAATTTAAGAAATGTAGCAATTATCGCTATACGTCTTCTTCCAGGGGATGAATTGATTGGAGTAAGGCTTGCCGGCGAAGAAGAAAGGATCATTTTAACTACCAAAAGAGGAAATTCTACTTGTTTTTCAGGGAACCAAATAAGGCCCTTAACCAGAGTCGCTTGTGGTTTAAGAGGGATATCTATAAATGAAAATGATCATCTTCTGAATATAAGTTTAGTTAGTCCGGAAACAGATGAAGACTTATTAATAGTTACCGAAGGTGGCCTTGCTAAAAGAACCCCCCTAAAGAAGTTTAGAGAAGCCAAGAAAAGGGGTGGCAAAGGAGCAAGGTCTATTAAATTAACCAAAGAAAAAGGCCTGATAGTAGCAGTTAAAGTGGTAAAAGAAGAAGATGAAATAGTGTTAATCAGCCAAAATGGAATTATAATTCGGGTTCCGGTTAAAGAGATTCGTCAAACCGGGAGATACTCGCAAGGAGTTAAGGCAATGAAACTTGCCCCAGAGGACATAGTGGCCAGCGTTGCCCTGGTGTCGAGTGAAAATGTTGATTTAAGCTAAACAAGTTCAGGAAAACAAAAACAAAACCAACATTTAATACTTATTCAGCAATATAAATAGTTATGCCAACACCGGGAGCTTAAGCTGGTGTAAACTTTAACGAGGCAGTTAGATAGAAAGAAGATTACTACTTTTTCTTTCTTTTCTTTCGCTTTCTTAGCTCAATACCATATTGGATATTTTGACAAAATTAAATTCGAGTGCTAAAATTATAAAAATTTAATAACAAGCCGTTGACAGGAAGAGTAGGTAAATGTTTTTGCTTTAGAAAACGCTTATCAAAAACCGCCCTTGAGGCTTAAGATGAATCTTATAAAAAGAGCAAATCTTTCGGGAGAAGACCCTTACAGCTTACAAGAGAGTTCTGGAAAATACAATTTCAGAGAAATAAAGTGGAACCGCGAAAATCTTTCGTCTTTGTGTATAAGGCGAAAGATTTTTTTATATGCTAACGACTAAACAGAAAGGTTGGTTGATAATTATGAAAAAAGAAACCATAAATATCGGGATATTAGGATTAGGCACGGTAGGTCAGGGCGTCCTTAAAATTTTACAGGAGAATAAAGAGTTTATCGAGCAAAAGATATATCCTAAAAAAATAATCTTAAAGAAATTGGCAGATAAAGATAAAACTAAAATTCTTCCCGACAAAAAGTTCTATAAAATTTTTTCCGATTCCGCCCAAGAGGTAGTAAATGATCCGGAAATAGATATTGTAGTAGAAACCATAGGCGGTTTTGAGCCGGCAAAAAGTTTGATTATGCAAGCCTTGAAGGCAGGGAAACACGTAGTTACTGCCAACAAAGAAATGATAGCCAAGGCAGGATATGAAATTTTAGATTTGGCCCGGAAACATAAGGTGCAATTTCTTTTTGAGGCCAGCGTGGCAAGCGGTATCCCTATTATCGGTGCTTTTACTCACTCCCTTACTTCTTATAAATTGAAGGAGATAATAGGAATCTTAAATGGTACTACCAATTATATCCTCACCAAGATGAGTGAAGAGGGCATAGATTATGAAGAAGCCCTAAAAGAGGCTCAGGAGAAGGGATATGCCGAGGCCGATCCCGGTAAAGACATTGATGGGTTTGATTCCTTTAACAAGATATTTATTCTTTCTGCTATTGCCTTCAGGGCGAAGATTAATCCGGATAATATCTATTATGAGGGGATAAGAAATATTACTAAGCTGGATATTGAATATGCCCGGGAGCTGGGTTATACAGTTAAACTCCTGGCTTTGGCTCGGAACACAGGTACGGATTTAGACATAAGGGTTCATCCGGCATTAATACCCCAAAAGCATACTTTGGCTAATATCGGCGGCGCCTACAATGGAATTCTAGTTCGGGGAGGGGATTTTGGAGATTTAACTTTTTCCGGTTTAGGGGCCGGAGCTTTACCTGCGGGAAGCATGATTGTCAGTGATATAGTAGAGATAATCAAAAATTATGATAATTACCATAACCAGTATAATTATTTTGAAAAGAAGAAGATCAGGGATTTTAGCCAAACGTATTCTCCTTATTATTTAAGGATCAGGGTAAAAGATAGGCCCGGGGTTTTAGCAGAGATTGCCGGTGTTTTTGCTCGGAAGAAAGTCAGCTTTCTTTCGGTTATACAAAAAGGAGAAGCCGGAGAAGTAGCAGATATTGTTTTCTTAACCCATCAGGCTAAAGAAGGCGATGTCCAACAAGCTTTGAAAGAAGTTGCCAGCTTAGAATGTGTAGTAAAGATATGTAATACCATCAGAGTGGTGGAAATTTAAATTCGTATCTCGTATCTCGTGAATCGTATCTCTTTTTGGATTAGTTACCTGGTTAACTAGTCAAAGAATTAATGCCAGGTCAGCGTAGGGGCACGATGAATCGTGCCCAAAGGTACTATACGTTATATTATTCACTATTGACTAATAAAGGAGAAAATCTATGATAAAAATTCGAGTTCCGGCTACTACCGCCAATTTAGGTCCGGGTTTTGATTGTCTGGGTCTGGCTTTAAAATTATATTTAAACCTGGAGATAGAAGAGATAGAAAAGGGCTTGGTTATTGAATACCAGGGGGAAGGAGCGGAAAAATTTTCGGTCAAAAAGAAAAAGGATACCCTAATCTGGAAATCTATAAACCTGGTTTTAAAAAAAACTTATGAAGATATCCATAAAAAGGGATTAAAGATAAGAGTGCTCAATGAAATACCTATTACCAGAGGATTGGGTAGTAGTGCATCAGCAATAATAGGGGGAATAGTGGGAGCAACCAGACTCTGCAATATTGATTTAACTAATCAGGAGATGCTTGAATTAGCTCTTTCTTTAGAAGGGCATATGGACAATATTGTCCCTGCTCTAATTGGGGGGCTTACCTTAGCTTATAAAACAGGAAAAGAGGAGATAAAGTGGACCAAGATAGAAACACCGCTTGATTTACGAATTGTGCTGGCGATACCGGAATTCACTTTAAATACAGAGGAGATGAGGAAAGTTTTACCTCAAAGAGTTACTTTGTCTAAAGCGATATTTAATTTAAGCAGGTCTGCTCTTTTAGTTAATGCCTTGCAAAATTCCGATTGGGAAGTGTTAGCTGAGGCTATGGAGGACAGACTGCATCAGCCTTATAGGGCACCCTTTATCCCGGGAATTGAAGATATGTTTTTAAAAATAAAAAAAACGGGCTTAGCGGGTATTGCCTTAAGCGGTTCCGGTCCATCGGTAGTTTCCTTAACCAAAAAGGGTTCAGAGGAAGTAATGAGTAAGACAATGAAAGATGCTTTTTTAAATGCAGGGATAACTTGCAGGGTTTTAGTGTTGGAGGCCGATTTAGACGGAACGAAATTCGTATCTCGTATCTCGTGAATCGTATCTCGTTTAGGATTAGCTAGTTGGTATTATAGTTAACCAGTTAAAATACAGGTTACAAGTTGCAGGTTGCGAGTTACAAATCTGGAAAAAGCCTTTACAGTGAACTGAAATCTTAAAACTAATTTTGTAT
>NMQN01000332.1 GCA_003575245.1 Candidatus Atribacteria bacterium 1244-E10-H5-B2
CGATAAAAGGGTTGAACAACTAATAAATGGATTAGTTATGGTAATGCCCATGCTTTCCAGTAAACACAAAGGAGCTTTAGTGGTTTTAGAGAGAGAAGTTGGTTTAAAAGATATTTTAGAAACCGGCATCATTTTAAATAGTGAATTTTCTCCTGAATTATTATATTCTATATTTATGCCCGATTCTCCTTTACACGATGGAGCTGTAATTATTAGAGGGAATAATATAGCAGGGGCGAATTGTATTTTACCGCTAAGTGAGAGAATGGATATTAGTAAATCTTTGGGTACACGACATAGAGCAGCTTTAGGATTAAGTGAACAGACAGATGCTTTGATAATTATAGTATCAGAAGAGACAGGAAATATATCCATTGCTTTAGATGGAAAGATTACCCGACCTATGGAACCCCAGGGATTAAAAAAGATGTTAACGCATCTATACCAACCTAAGATAATCTCTGAATTTGGTTTCTGGCCGACAGAGGACAACAAAAAATGAAAGAATTAAAAAATTGGTTTTTAAAAAATATCGATATCAAATTACTCTCTTTATTTTTAGCTATTATTATATGGTTGT
Organism: Candidatus Atribacteria bacterium 1244-E10-H5-B2; assembly: GCA_003575245.1. The sequence goes on from NMQN01000332.1 coordinate 581, forward strand.
ATATAGCAGGTGGGGAGAATCCCATGGTAGAGAATTTTATTGATATATCTCTTACTCAAACTAATCTCGGCGAAGACTTAGTGATAAAAGAGTTTCCCACAAATGTAAGTGTAGGAATTAGAGGGCCCAAAAACATAATAAATAACATTTCTTCTCATCAGATTAACGGAATAGTAAATTTCTCTGAAATTAGCAAAGAGGGCTTATATAAATTGAAGGTAGAAGTTGCACCTCCCAAGAAAACACAGATCACCAGAATTATTCCTTCAGAAATAAAAGTTGAAGTTGAAAAGATTTTAACTAAAGAGGTTGAAGTTGAATATAGTTTAATAGGAGTTCCCGGAAAAGGATATTCTTTAACTGACGAACCCCATTTTAATCCTTCTAAGGTTAAGATAATTGGTGCTCAGAGTGTATTAGAAAATATAAAACAGATAATTTGTGCTATTGATATTTCCGGAATAAAGGAAGATTTGAGCAGAAAAATAAAAGTAAAAGCAGTTGATGTAAACGGAAATGAAGTTAAAGAAGTAAAGATTGAACCGGATATAGTGGAAGTATCAATTTCTTTGACTCGTGGATATCCCGAGAAGCAATTAACGGTAAAACCAAAAATAATCGGGAAACCAGCTCCGGGTTATTATATTTCTGAAATATTATCTAATCCCGATGAAATAAAGATTTTTGGTAATTATTCTAAAATAAGTAATATTGAATTTTTAGAGACTATTCCCATCGATGTAAACGGAATTACAAAGACTCTGTCAGTGAAAGTTCCACCTGCCTTAGAAGAAGGATTAAATATAGTGGAGGGTGAGGTTGAGCTAATAGAAGTGGCCATACAAGTTAAGGAAGTCATAATCCAGAAAATCCTAAAAAATATTTTAGTTGTACCTCAGAATTTATCTCCCTTTGTATCTTGTGAAATAAAACCAGAGGTAGTTGACATAACTGTTGAAGGAAAAAATGTTTTAATTGATAAATTAGAAGAAGAAAATATAAAAGCCTTTGTAAAATTTACGGACAATTTTAGAATAGAGCAGAAAGTAAAAGTTCAAGTAGACCTTCCTGAAGGAATTTCTTTAATTAAACTTGAGCCAGAAGAAGTAACGGTGTTGATTAATAGGTAGTCGTTAGTGAATAGTAGCGTATAGCGCGTAGTGTTTAGCGTATAGTATATAGCGAAAAACGAAAAGCGCAAAACGTAAAACAATAGCTCAAAATTTAAAATTTAAATATATTGATTTTTATCTTTCTTATCTCGTCGCGTGCCATATTGTAAAAATGAAAAGATAAAGAAATAAAAACAGAACTTGAAATTTAAAATCTATGAAAAAGTTTTGAATTTTGAATTATGGTTTTTCGCTTTTCGTTTTAAGTTTTTAGTTGTATAATAATTATTGAAAACTTATGTTTAAAACTAATGAATAAATAATTGGTAAATCAGGCAATTGGTTAATCGGTCAATTAATAAAGGAGTAGTTTATGAAAAAATTATTTGGAACTGATGGGATAAGAGGGATTGCCAACAAGGAGCCCATAACTGTAGAGGTGATCTTTCACATAGGAAGAGCCGGAACATATTTATTTAAAGACGAGGTCGATACTAAGATATTAATTGGCAGAGATACGCGAA
>NMQN01000182.1 GCA_003575245.1 Candidatus Atribacteria bacterium 1244-E10-H5-B2
AAAGCAGATAAAGGCATCCCGGAGGCTAAAGCTTTGGCCATTATGATAATGTCAGGTTTAATACCAAAATGTTCTATTCCGAACCATTTACCCGTTCTTCCCATTCCTTGTTGAACTTCCTCGGAAATAAAAAGAATTCCATTTTCTTTGCATAATGCAAATAACTGCTGCATATAATCCTTAGGTGGCACCACTATCCCCGCGTCTCCTTGAATTGGCTCAATAATAACAGCAGCCACTTCATCCGGAGGAAGAAAATTTGTAAAAGCGTATTTTAAGTAATCAAGACAATTTTTTCCTGCATCTTCCGGTGCCCCTCCTAAGGGATTGCGGTAAGTATCAGGAAAAGGCATATGATAGATTTCGGGAAGCAAAGGTCCGATTTTTCTACTCATATCAAGACTTATTCCGGAAAGGGTAATGGCTCCATAAGTGGAACCATGATAAGAACGAATAAAAGAGATAATTTTAGATCTTCCGGTATAAGCTCGAGCCAGCTTAATAGCTCCATCATTAGCGTCAGAACCGGAAAGACCGAAAGTAACTTTTTTAAGAAAATTACCTGGTGTAATTTTTACTAATTTTTGGGCAAGGTCGACTAAGGGTTTGTGGTACATATATGCTGGAGTGTACAATATAAATTGTTCTGTTTGCTCTTTGATTGCTTTTACAATTTTTGGATGGCAATGTCCAGTATTTAAAGTCCCTGCGCTAGACAAAAAGTCGATGAATTTATTCCCGTCCATATCCTTAACAGTTGAACCATACCCACTTTTGATTACTAAAGGGTAATACGGTACACGGGAAAACGGAGCAATTACCTTATTATCTTCTTCAACAATTTTTTTACAATTTTGATTTTTAAAATCAACAGACATATATCTTCCTCCTAAATATATTTTTTAGACATACTAGAGGATTGTAAGGAGGGGTGATTGGACCACCCCTCCTCTATTTACGGAAATCCAAACCATGAGGTTTTCTCTTACTCAATCCATACAGGGTAGAAGAACATCCTTGATGTAGGGTAAAGGACAAAACCGTGTACAGTTTTACTAAAGACTAAATTCTGATTTGAATGGGCTAGGTAAACCCAAGGAGCATCTTCATGTATCATCTCCTGCACCTTCTTATAGTATCCTGCCCTCTCGGCCTTATCGTAAGTTTCCAATGCTTTAGAAATTAAATTTTGCACTTCTTCATTATTATAGAAAGCGTGGTTTGAAGCTACTCCTATTGAAGCGGAGTTTGGCGCATAGCAATAACTCATAAAGTCATCTGTATCCCCGGTATCTCCGGTAATCCCTAAAAGGCACATCTGGGGTTTTCCGGCTTCAGCCTCCTGGAGATAAGTTCCCCAATCAACCTGATAGAATTCTACAGTTATACCCACTGCAGCTAAATAACTTTGAATTGCTTCTCCGATTTTAGGTGGGTCAAACATATAAGCTCTTGATACAGGCATTACATATAAAGTTACTTCGAAGCCATCGGGATATCCCGCTTCAGCTAAAAGCTCTTTGGCCTTCGCTGGGTCATAAGGATAATCTACTATTTTGTCATTATACCCTAACATAAAAGGGGGTATCCCATTTTTAGCCTTAATTGCTGTCTCCAGATAGATATTGTCCACTATAGATTGCTTATCAATGGCCATATTGATTGCTTGTCTCACTTTTTTCTTGGTTAAGGGTTCAAGGTAACCAGGGGTTTTAACCCAAGGTTCATCTGGGTCCCGCATCCCATTCCCATTAGCATCTTTATATCCATAACCAGTATTTATGGCCATATATCCGATATTCATCCCTGGTGCACTCATAAGTACTAAATCTTTATTAGCCTTTATCCTTTTAAAGTCAGCAGGATTAGGGTATTCCATTCCCTGAACTTCGCCTACTTCTAAGGCCATAAGTCTTGCTGAAGGGTCGGGGATCACTTTAAAGATTAATCTGTCTAGTTTAGGTCTTCCTCTCCAATAGTTTTCATTAGCCTCTAAGGTGATATGGTCATCTTTTATCCACTCTACAAATTTAAAAGGACCAGTGCCGCAGGGGTGTTTGAAGGCATCTTCTTGATATCTTTCTGCATTTGTAGGGCTCACTATAGCAACTGCAAACATCATTGTGAGACTTGTTATTGTTGCAGCATTTTTCCTCCTCAGGATAATCTTTACCGTATAATCATCAATTTTCACTACCTCCTCTATAGCCCCCATG
>NMQN01000803.1 GCA_003575245.1 Candidatus Atribacteria bacterium 1244-E10-H5-B2
GGTATGATGCTGTCTTGGACCGTTATGCCGATGCCTTTCTTTTGTTTGGTCTAACTTATTATGCATATTTTCCCAAAGAAAATTTCCTATATCTATTTATCGGGTTTTTGGCCCTTATCGGTTCCTTTATGAACAGTTATACTGCTGATAAATATGATGGTCTGATGAAGAAAAAACTTGGCCCAGGAAAAAACTATTTTAGAATAGGACGTGATGTCCGGATGTTTATAATATTTCTGGGGACATTAATAAATCAGCCTGTTTTGATCCTATTTATAATTGGTCTTACAATGAATGTAGAAAATATCAGAAGGATAGTAATGTTTTATAAAAGTAGATGAAATCGATCGCTACTTTATCTAAAAATAACCAGAGGAATATTTTAGAACGATAAATTTGACAAACTTCTAAATTTTATATATAGTATTATTAAAAGAACAAGCCCGCTATCAACGTTGAACCGAGATAAGCGGGCTCGAACAGAGCCGAAAGTCTTTGCTGTCTCTCTGGCTCGTAGTTTATTATAGCATATATCTTAAGTTAAACAGTAAGAGGCTTGGCTTCTGTTAGAGGCTAGGCCTTTTTTATTGGGAGGTAAAGGAAAAAAATGATAACTAACTCAGTTAATCCGATCAGGAAGAGGAGAGAGGAAAAGAGATTGTCCCAATCAGATCTGGCTCTCCTGGCAGGAGTGTCTCAACCCACTATTTCTCAATTTGAGATAGGAGGGGTTATCCCTTCCGGGAGCCAGATTGAAAAGATTACCGATATTCTTTGTATCGGTCCGGGGACGCTAAATAAAGAACTCCGTCAATTCTACGAGGCCAGAAAGAAGGAGCTAAAAAAGAGGATAAGGGAGATCTAAGATAATGCCAAAATATAAATGTAAAGATTGTGGAGCAGTTTGGCATGGCTGGGGAGTAGGAAAGGTCTGCAAAAAATGCGGGGGCAAACTAGAACCAGTCCTTAAAAATGATGCTATCAAAAAATGAGGCCGGGCCTCCACAGGGTGGATGTTAAGAGTTACTCACCCGCCAAAACCGCCGGGGCTTCGCCTCTTGCCCAACCACCTAACGGAGGATCCGGTAAATCGAAAGGGGTTTTAACAATGATAGTGGTTAAAATCTTTAAAGACAATGCCAAAAAATTTGCCAATCTAACCTCCGCTGTTAACTTTGGGTCTTGCAAGAAACGATTGAGACTATATTTCTCCGATCTTAAAAAGGTTAAGGAAAGGATAATTTCCGGAGAGATTATCGATCTTCCCCAAATGACTTACAGAGAGATGGGAGAGTAAACGAGGAAAAGAGGATCAGGAATGAGCGAAGAAGACATCTAATGCAAATAAGTAAGAAGAAGAGGAAATCTCAGGAAAAGCAAGTTGGTCATACAGATTGAAAGCGGAGTTTTCTTAGAAGATATTTTAATCTTAGGCAATCCCATTGGCATAGATAAAAAATTAGGCCTTAAGGGGAATATGAAAGGATGCTGGTGCTTCATAATACCCTGAATGGTATATATTCTATAACCGATAACATCCGTAATTTTTAAGCAGTTTGAGAGGAACGAAAAGAGGTTATAGTGGCTAAAAAAGGGGATCAAAAAATGAAAAAAATTTTGTTAGAAGAGACCAAGCTCGGAAAATCTATTGCCGTGGGTTGTGAACTGGAAGGGGACGAGATAGGATTTTATATCGCCGCTGCTGATGTCTCGGCAATCTGTGTCTTCAGATTTGAGGAGTGGGAGAATTTTGTAAGTGCAGTCGATAAAGCTAATGAGAAATTTAAGGTTCTTTCCAGATAGCAAAATTCGACTATCAAAAGAGATAGCCTCTAAAATGAAAATTATGAAAGATAGATCCTCTAACTAAATAGAATATAACCGGCAATCCAGGCCTTTCCTTATTCACTCCTTTTAGTCAAAAATTGCCGGACCCTGCTCCCCTTCCTTTCCAACCTTTTTTCTGGGGGGGCGGGGTTGTTTAAATGATAGATAATTCTCAAGGAAGGTGAAGGGATGAATAAGGTCTCTCCTCCCAAGTGGTTAACGGATTATTATAAAGAATTTGGATTAAAAGAGAAGACTAAATGCTTTAAGACCTGCACAAAATGCGGGGAGACAAAATTGATTTCCAAGTTTTTTGTTGAACGGAGAAATCCGGACGGCTATAAGGGGATCTGCAAAACTTGTGTAAAAAAATATTATCA
>NMQN01000537.1 GCA_003575245.1 Candidatus Atribacteria bacterium 1244-E10-H5-B2
GGCATCGTATGCATTTCCTTTATATTTTTATGTGAGGCAACGGGTGACTATAAATTGACATGACTATAAATTATAATAAATTATGGAAGCTCAACCTAATAATACTAATATAACTCCCATCAATAATTGACTGCTTCTTGGTAAAGGGGCTTTTCTCTTTATCTTTTTACATTCTTTTATGTTTGATTAGCTACTTCATAATTTTATCAAGCCAATTAAATATTACCTCATTAGATATTACAATTGCACCCATCTGACAATGGGCTTGAGCAGACTGATCTTTGGTAAAAAGGTAGAAATCCTTGGGTGATTTTAAGTTGTCATACAACTTCTTTGCCTGCCCTTTTAAAGTGTAATCACTCTCACTATCTATTATGAGCATATCCGCCTTAATGTACTGTACTACATCTTTTAGTGTGTATTTTCGGATAGTTAACATAACATCTGCCGGAGTATGCACGTCGAATACCATCATACCATTATTGAAAAACCACCTGGCAGTTACGTCTTTTTCCATAACCTCGCCTATATATTTATTAAACTTTGCCTTATCAGTTTTTAAGAGCTCGATAAGTTCTTTAGGCATAGATTTATATCTATCTTCAGAAAAATCAAATATTCCACCATTTGCTATACATGCTTTAATCCTATGTTCAAAAGCCACAGCTCTTGGTGCCAAATATCCTCCCATGCTTATCCCTATAAGAGCCATCTTATTAGAATCCACATCATTACGGGTAATAGCATAGTCCACAACAGGAGTTACAACCTTTTCCCAATCGTATCTAAACGGAATATTTTGAAGACGAATAACAGCTCCCTGCCCTGGCCCTTCAAATATGAGGCAGTTATATCCACGCTTTGTTGCAGAATATGCAATCTCAAAGTACAATTCCTCTCCCGTACCGTCAAATCCTGTATGAATTATTAAAAGTGGGGGTTTTTTAAGATGTGTCTCACCCTTAACAAAATAACCGGGAAGGGTTGTTTTCTCGTATGGAATTGTAATAGGCGTAATATTTGGCATATATCCCAGCGCTCTTAGAAAACTCTCTTTACTTTTTCTCCATGAAATCATAGATTCATTTCTATCTTTTTTTTGAATGTAAAAAGAAACCAGCTGTTCTATAGTAGTTGGATGCTCGAAGAAATGCTTCTTTTGCAGATGTTAGATGACCTTCTTTTTCGCTTGATAGAGCAAATTTATAAACTCCATTTGCGGTTTTCATCCATTCATCAAACCAACTATTATCATCCCCATCCTCTATCCGTCTAACAGTAGATATACACTCACCTATATCTGCTCCGCCGCTGTAGGTATAACCCATCGTTCTTATCGATTGAAAATTATACTCAGGACTCTTAAAAAACAGATTGTCGTACCAATTCGTAGGGTTATTTTCGCTTGCGAAAGCGAAGCTGGACAAGCAGGCAAAAACGAAAAACACAAAGAAAAATTTTTTCATCTTTTCTCCTTCCTTCAAATGATTTCCACTTTATCCTTAATTTACCACATTTGCGCTATTATGGCAACTAAGAGATAAAATCCCGTATTCCTGTCGAAACGATATAATTAGATGAGATTTGGTTTAATTTGACACTAACTATTTTACCTTTTTTACCGATAAAATCAGGAATCATCACTTTAATATAATTATCTGTGATACCGCGGGAATAGATTCTTCCTTCTTGGTCTTTTATCTCATCCTCGACTAAAACATCAGCAATCGAATTGAGGAATTTTTTCTGAAAATCATAAAATAATTCTTTAGATAGGTCTTGTAACCTTTTACTTCTTTCTTTTTTTACTCTATTATCGACTTTATTGGGCAGTAAAGCTGCCAAACACTCTTTACGATTAGAATACTTAAAAACGTGTATTTTTGCAAAGCAGATTTTTCGGACAAAATTAATAGTTTTGCTGAAACTATTACTATCTTCATTGGGAAAACCTACCATAATGTCCGTGGTTATTGCTATATCAGGAATTACTTGTTTTATTAGGGATATCTTTTTGTAAAAAATCGAGGTATTATAAGGGCGATTCATAAGATTAAGAATTTTATCATCACCACTTTGGAGAGGAATATGTAGATGATGACAAAACTCAGAACAGTTTTTAAAGGTATTTAATAATTCATCATCGATATCTATTAATTCTATTGAACTTAAACGAATTCTTTCTATTCCCTTAAAATTACTAA
>NMQN01000570.1 GCA_003575245.1 Candidatus Atribacteria bacterium 1244-E10-H5-B2
GATTTTGAAGATAAATATTCCCTGGTTATGATGGTAGCTGAAAATTACCGTTATCGCTCCATCTTTCACCGGGTTAAAAATTATTTAGATCAAGGTAAAATTGGAGAGCCTTATGCGGTATTTTGGAATGGGTTTACTCTAAATACTTTGAAGAATAATAAATATGCTCAAACTAAATGGCGTAGAAATCACCAATATAAAGGAGGATTTGTTACCGATGCAGGAATTCATTATATAGCAGCCCTGAGAGATATGTTCGGTAATATCAATCAGGGGATTGCTTTTACCAAGAGTGTGAATCCTAATATTGGTGAAATGGATTCTATGAGTTTTCAATTTCGCACGGATAAAAATATTCATGGGGTACTTAATGCGTTTTATAGTTCAAAAGGTTATGAACAAGATTGTATTTTAATTTCTGGCTCAGAAGGAAGTATTTTAATTGAAAACGATAAGCTTACCTTGAAAAATGAAAAGGGAATAGAACTTGAGGAAGCAGTAGAAGAAAGCGAGGGTTATAAAGAAGAGTTTGAAGATTTTTTTAAGGGCATACGTTTAGGAAAAAAAGTAAGAAGTTCATTTTATGAAGGATATAAGGATTTACAGGTGATTATGGGGGCAATAAATTCCACGAATAAATGGAAAAATTTAGAATTAAAAATAACTTAAAAGAAAATAGGAGATTAGATTTTTAATTTGTTTTGAAAATAAATAAAAATAAGGGATTAGTACAAAATAAATTTAGACTTTATGATTTTTATGGAGCTAAGATTAATGAATAGAAGAATAAGAAATAAAAAGTTACAAGAAAAGCTAATGCCAAGAATGGAGATATTTTTTGTGTGGTTCCCACGGTCTCTCATGTTGATCATACCGAACACGATGTACACACAATTGTTACTGAACAGGGATTAGCAGATTTAAGGGGATTATCTCCTCGGGAAAGGGCTGAAACAATAATCAATAATTGTACCCATCCCGAATATAAATCTAAGTTGAAAAATTACTACCAGCGAGCTTTAGGAAAAGGAGGTCATATACCCCATTTAATTGAAGAAGCTTTGTCCTGGCATAAGAAATTTTTAGAAACAGGCTTGATGAAATAAACTTTAAAATATCCGAAAGAGGAGAGAACTAACTATGCCATACGGTTATACCGGAAATATCTTACACCTAGATCTAAGTTCAAAAAAACACTGGGTAGAACACCCTCCCGAGAATTTTTACCGTACCTACTGGGGAGGAAGAGCCTTAGCCCTTTATTATATGCTAAAAGAGATGAAACCAAAGGTTGATCCTTTATCCCCCGATAACTTGCTTATCTTTGCTCCCAGTGTGATCACCGGCACCCCTGCCCCGGCTATCCCCCGTTACACCGTCTGTGCCAAATCCCCTCTTACCGGAACCCAAGGTGAAGCCGAAGCCGGAGGTTGGTGGGGACCGGAACTGAAGAAAGCTGGTTTCGATGCCATTGTTATTAAAGGCAGTTCCAAAACTCCTGTTTACTTATGGATTAAAGATGGTCAAGTAGAAATAAAAAAGGCCACTCATCTTTGGGGTAAAGAAACCGGAACTACACAGAAGATAATCAAAGAAGAATTAAAAGATGATAAGATCAGGATTGCCCAAATCGGCCAAGCCGGAGAAAACCTGGTCCGCTTTGCCAATATCGTAAATGAACTGAAACACTTTAATGGCCGTAACGGTCTGGGAGCAGTGATGGGTTCTAAGAAACTAAAAGCTATTGCCGTAAGAGGAACTAAACCGATAGAACTTTACGATAAAGAAAGAGTAAGTCAAATAGCCAAAGAGATTACTAAAAGAGTTATGGGTAATCCCTTAAGCCGAGATCTTCGAGAATTAGGAACTCCTGCTGTTGTTCGTGGCCTTTATGAAGCAGGATGCCTTCCCTCTTATAACTGGACTACCGGCTATTTTAAGGAAGGAGAAAATCTGACTGCCGAAACCTTAAACAAAACTATCTTAAAAGGCACTAAAGGCTGTTATGCCTGTCCCATCCGCTGCAAGCGAGTAGTAGAAGTAGATGAACCAAATCTTAAAGTTGACCCCGCCTATGGAGGTCCGGAATATGAAACCATTGTCTCTTTAGGTTCTCTTTGTGGTATTTCTGATTTAAAATACATTGCCAAAGCCAATGAACTCTGTAATAAATACACCATGGATACCATCTCTACCGGTACG
>NMQN01000061.1 GCA_003575245.1 Candidatus Atribacteria bacterium 1244-E10-H5-B2
AAATTATTTAATGAACTACAAGAAAATCCAGAATGGGAAACATTATTTAAAGATGATCAAGGGACTTTGAAAGACTCACGCATTCCTATATTAGCCGGGGGATTGGATCATATAGAAAGAAACGACTGGGGTATATATTTCTATGATATAGGAACGACTAAAGGATATTATAATCGTATTATTGATAATTCCTTCGGGATTGTAAGAGAATGAAATTGCCTGTAGAAAAAAATTAAAGAGGACAGGAAAGATCCTTCTAATTAAGATTGTAACCTGTATAAGAAAACTTTCTTAACTTTCGGGATCTCTCCCGGCTCCTCTATCTTATCACAAAATAAGAAAGGGGATAAAATGAATATTAAAAATTTTATAATTAAGCTTTACCAGGTTATTGCTGATTTTTTCTTAAATAATTCGGGCAGTAAAAAAAAGTGGTGATTAGATTTTAAATAAAAAGAATTGAATCTCGTATCTCGTGAATCGTATCCCGGCGGTCCGGTCTTCTATGCGTTCTCCGGATTGCCGTCCCCTGCCCTCTAAGTTAGGCATTTCACGGAGGGCAGGGAATCTCTAAGAAAGGAGGTAATTAAATAATGTGGTGGTTGTGTTTGACGCCGGTATTGGTATTCGGGTTAATAGCCTTGAGCGCTCATCAATCAGGCAAAGAATTAAAAAAAGATATTATAAATAAAAGGCTTTAAAATTATTCGGTGATCCGTTTTTTTTAAGTTTCCCGGATTGCTGATACCTTGCCTCTTTCCTTTTTGGTTAACCTTTTCAGGGAGAGGCAGGGATATTTAAAAAAGGAGTAAATAATCAAATGAAAATAAACAAGAACTTAGCCAGGAGCCTTCACCGATTGGCCAAAAAAAGCAACGATAAAAAAGGAGGAAAGACCATTAAAGAAAAGACCTATCCTAAAATAAATTTATTTAATCCCCGGGGTCAGAAAATAGGCGAAATAGGGCAAGGGGAAAGTATCGATTATCAGAAATTATCAAAAAAATAGAAGGGTGGTAATAAAATAATGATCAAGAAAAAAGAAATTAAGGAAGGCCAGGGGCAGTTACCTTGACAAAAAAAATAGGATATAGTAAAATGTAATAAAATTAAATATTGTATCAAATGCTTTGGAAAGTTAGTTAGACCTTTGAGGTCGAATCTATTGGAGCTAAGCTATTTGGAGATTTGAGGATTTTCAAATAACTTAGCTCTTTTTTTATTAAAAAGGTTAAAGGCAGGTGTTAGTTTTTAATGTCCGGAGACAAGCATTTAAGTAAAAATCCTCAAAAAAGGCAAAATCAAATAAACAACCTTAATCGTAATGGTCGGAAAAATTACTGGCAGGATTCTATTTGGAAGGGATCTATCCTAAAGAAAATGGAAAAGAAAAAAATCGATAAGCTGGGAAGTCGTTTTTTACGAATGAAAAGGCCGGAATCAGAGGCTCCTTCTCTAAATAATCCGGCCTATGAACTTAGTATCAGAAGGTTTGCGGAAGACCATTTTTTTATCGAAACTAGGAAGCCGATTATAATTGAGGACTGGCAGGAAAAACTAATTCTGGACCCTCTTTTTAAATCTAATATAGTCTATCACCTGGCGGTGCTAGGCCTCTGTAAAAAGGATGGAAAATCCACTCTGGCCTCTCTGATCGCTTTGTATAAGCTGATGTTTGGCCCTGATTTTAGCGAAATATATATCCTGGCTAATGATCTGGAACAGGCGCAGGTTACCGTTTTTAGTAAGATTATCCGGGCTATCGAGCTAAATCAAAGGCTTTTAATGAGGCTAAACGTTACTCAAGATACTATTTCTTATGAAACTAAAGGCAGTTTTATTAAGGTCTTACCGGCCGAATATGCTGGGAGCTTTGGAACGGGAGCCAGTCTGGTTATATTTGATGAGCTCTGGGCCTATGAATCTGAACAGGCTCGGAGGCTATTCGAAGCCTTTACTGAAAACCCCACCAGGCCTGACTTCTTAACCCTGGTGGTTTCTCATGCCGGCTATTCTAAGGAATCGTTATTATATGAACTTTATAAAATCGGCACTAGTCCAGAAAAACCCAAGGATTACTTTTTCCTCTGGTCTAATAAAAATCTGGCCTCCTGGAAAACTAAAGAATTTTTGGATCGGCAACGTAACCGGCCGGGGATGAGGCCTAACGTTTACCGGCGCTTGTATAAAAATGAGTGGACT
>NMQN01000582.1 GCA_003575245.1 Candidatus Atribacteria bacterium 1244-E10-H5-B2
AATTAGGTCCTTCCTCTCTTTTTTCTTCATTTACTACTGTGGAAACTCCGGGTTCTACGTGGTCGGCTTCCCAACCGAAAGCACAATCTCCAACTTTGATATTATAAGTTATGCCGCCTACCCCAGGTACTACCACTGGCTTGCCGTCATAAGTGATCCTGTATGGTCCTCTTCTTACCGGATAACTTACTCTCCCTTGAATAGAAATCATTACTAACTTGTCTTCATTGGTTCTTAACATAAACATTCACCTTCCTTAATTTTCTTTAAATTTTTAAGATATTTTTTTATAATAATATCTTGTAGATATAATAATATAATATCATCCACATCTTCTTTATTCTACAGTTTATTTAAGCACATTCTATCCCCTGTGTGCGCTTTTAATCCCCGATAAGCCAAATATTCCCAGTATTATTATGCCAAATCCGGTTAATTGATAAAAGTTAGGGACCTCCTTTAATATAAACCAGGCTAATACAATAGAAAAAGTCGGATAGACAGAAACCAGGGTGGTGGCTTTGGATAAATTCAGTCTCTTAATAGCTTCATACCAAATAGAATAGTGTAAGGCAAAACCTACAATACCTTGAAATATTAATAACAATAAGATATTGGTAATTCCTAATTTATCATATTGATTTGCGCCTTCTATGCTGCTAAGAATAAATAAAAAAGTCCCCCCATATAATGTCCTTGCCGTAGCTATTAGCATCGGGGTAATCTCTTTATGGGAAGTCATTAGTCTCTTGCTGAAAAAATGGGCTATCTGCCAGCAGAGGGGAGTTAATAAGACCAGTAAGTCTCCCCAATTTAAACTAAACTTTGCTCTGGATACTACCACCAAAGTTCCCAGCATAATTATAAAAGTAAAAAACATCTGCTTTAAAGTAATTTTCTCATTTAATAATATATATCCGATAAAGATGGCATATAATGGTTCTATTACTAATAAAATAGAGGAATTAATCCCACTGGTTAGAGTAACCCCGAAGAAGAAACAGATATTAGAAAGGGTAATACCAAAAAACCCGATTAATAAAAGGTGAAAAAAATATCTTTTATCAAATAATATTCTCCAGTTCCCTTTAAGAGCGGCTAATAGAAAGAGAAAGATACCGGCTATTAGGCTGCTGACTGTGGCAAAGAACAGAGGATGGATTAGGCTTACTCCATATTTAATGACAATGGGTAAAGCTCCTGCGATAAAAATAGTAATAATAACAAAAATTATTCCTTCTTTTTCCTTCTTTTCCAATATGTTTACTCCAATTTTTTTAGTCGTTAGTGTAAAAACGGGTTTATAGTTTTTCGTTTTTAGATCACTAGGGCGTATGCAATACGCCCCTACTTCCCGCTAATAATTTTTTGTCTTCTTCTTTCCTCGCGCGATACGCGATACGCAATACGCAATACGAGTAAGGCTTCTGGCTTTTTTGTCCTAATTTTAAGTTTTGGGTTATGGTTTTACGTTTTGCGCTTTTCGTTTTTCGCTATCTACTATCCGCTCTACACTAATATACGAGATACGAATTAGTCTTCTGACTTCTATTTTTCCTCACGAGATACGATTCACGAGATACTAGATACGAATTATATTTCTCCGGAATAAATTTTCCCCAACTCTTTCCAGTCTAAACTTAATTTAATAGTTCCGAATTTAAGACTAAAAACTTTGGATAAATCTTTTTCTTCTAAGGGAGCAAAAACAGTAAATATTTTTCTTTTAAAATCACACTCTTGAATAATGCCTAAACTTACCACAAACCCCTGTCGATCATCAAGAGAAACTAATAAATTTTCAAATTTAGCTTCTTCGGTTATAATTAATTTTTCTACGTTAAATCTCTTCTTCGCACGGAAGAATCCACTTAATCTTTTAAACAATTCTTCTTTTGTAATTATAAATATCCCTTCTGACATCTTCTCAGCATAAATTATCTCAGTCATTAAAGTTTTTTCTAAAAAAGAGAGGTCTTCTTCTCCTAAAGCAACACCAGAACAATAATAAGTTCCTTTAATATTTAAATTGCTTAAATTAATTTTTAAAGAAGAAGATTGTTTAAAATATTCTCTAAATTTTTCTTCTCTTGCCTCCCGACGCTGAAAATAAGTTTTTCTTTTTACTTCAGTACAAGGAGATAAACGATGAATAACAATCCTATCGGTTAAATTAATATTTTTTAAAATATGTTCGAGTT
>NMQN01000523.1 GCA_003575245.1 Candidatus Atribacteria bacterium 1244-E10-H5-B2
TTTACTTGCTGTCTGAATCCAAAAATTATAGTTCAAAATAAATAAATGGGGAGGGAATAGAAATGAACTTAATTGATTTTGGTGTTTTGATTCCCTTCGCCTTGATTACTACCTTCACTCCGGGACCCAATAACCTAAGCTGTGCCTCTATGAGTATTAATTTTGGAATTAAAAAAATGTTTTAAGGATAGTTTAAATTTAACATAATTTAGCCGAATAATGGGTGAGCTTAAAGTTGATTTAAAAATAGATAGAAAGGGTAATGTATGAGTAAAACGATTAAAAGTGTATGTGTATATGGCATCGGAGGCGTAGGCGGGTATTTTGGCGGTAGAATAGCTCATGAAATTGGTAAAGGTAATCGTACTACTCAGGTCCATTTTATTGGCCGAGGGGAACATTTAAAAGCCGTTCAGCAACACGGGCTGAATCTAATCACCGATAAAGAGGAATTTCTTTGCTTTCCGAATATTGCGACAGATAATATAAGACATATTCCTGCCCCGGATTTATATTTACTATGTGTAAAAGGATATGATTTAGATAATGCTGTTGCATCAATTTCAAAAAATATATCCGCTGATACTATAATTCTTCCTTTGCTTAATGGGGTAGATATCTATGAACGTATAAGGACCAATTTACAAAAAGCGATAGTCTCACCTGCCTGTGTCTATGTTTCCTCCAGTATTGAAAAGCCCGGTACCATCAGACAAAAAGGAGCTGAGGGACATATCATATTTGGCAAAGACCCAAGATACTTAAACTATAATTATGAGTATCTTGTTGAGTTCTTTAATGAAGTGGGAATTAACAACACCTGGCACGATAATCCTTATCCGGCAATATGGGAAAAGCATATATTTATTACAGCGTTTAGTTTAATGACCGCCTATTCAGGAAAAACAATAGGAGCAGTACTCACTGATGATAAGTTAAAGCGTATGACGGAAAATATCATGAAAGAAGTTGTTTTAGTGGGGAAAACAAAGAATATAGATTTTAAGCAAGATGTAGTAGAAAAAACTCTACAAAAAGCTAAAGACTTTCCCTACGAAACTAAGACCTCATTTCAAAGAGATTATGAAAAAGGGAATACCAGAAATGAAGGAGATATATTCGGAGGGACTTTAATCCGCCTGGCAAAAGAATATAATATCTCAATTCCCACAATTACAGAGGCATGTAGCGCGTTAGAGGATAAGTAAATATGAAAAAAGTTTCACTGTCCCTAAAAATATATATTGGTCTTATTGTAACCCTGTCTATTCTGGCAGCGATAAATGTTTTTTTGCCACAAGGTGATTTCTTACCAACCCAAACACTTCCAGCTTCAAAGCTAGTACTTGTCCTGGCGAATGCAGCAATTATGCTAATTCTCTATGGGGGTTTGGGTTTTTTAGGATTGAAACTTTCCTCAAAACTCGGCTTTACTGATATTTGGGATTTGAAAGTTTCCAATAAACAAAGATTTTTGATTCCTGCCCTTGTGGGAGGAGCTATAGGAATATTTTTTATTTTGGCAGATGTAATTTTTAGTAAATTTCATAGCTTAGGTCCAATTCCTCATCCCCCATTTCCTACCTCCCTGGTTGCTTCAGTTACTGCCGGTATTGGTGAAGAAGTAATATTCCGCTTGTTTTTTATCTCGTTCTGGGTATGGCTTATTTCTTATGTAATCCTCAAAAAGAGATGGCAGAATCAGGTTTTTTGGGTAGTCTCTATCTTCTCAGCACTTGCCTTTGCTTTAGGACATTTTCCTTCAGTGATGATTCTTTTTGGTTTTAAGACTATCCGGGAGATTCCATCTGTTCTTATCAGTGAGATTATCCTTCTTAATGGGGTGATTTCAATTTTTGCTGCCTATTATTTTAGAAAATATGGCTTTTTAGCGGCAGTGGGAATTCACTTTTGGACTGATATAATATGGCATCTTCTCTGGGGGATGATTTGTCAGGGGACAGTCCTTTGATAAGGTTGAATGAAGAAAATAAGAAATAGTTTTGGAGAAATTTAAATAAAATCAACTCTTTTTGAATAAATTGCTAAGATAGTATAAAATAAAAAAAGGAGGGTGAAAATTATGGATAAGATGATTGCTTTTTACGGATTAACTTGTACTGAATGCCCGGCATTTGTAGCTACCCAGAAAGATGATGATGAGGAAAGAAAGAAAGTTGCTGAAATGTGGTCTAAGGAA
>NMQN01000180.1 GCA_003575245.1 Candidatus Atribacteria bacterium 1244-E10-H5-B2
TTTTATCATCTGCATCAATACCAGCTAGTCTAGAGACTGACCCACAAACAATACCTAAATTAATATCTCCAAACTTTCTATACCAACCAAAGACTTCTTTAATACTTGCCCTCTTATATTGAAACTGCTTCCAACTGAACCTTTCTATTGGTACTCTAGAATTCCTTTGTAATGGTATCAGAGAGAACCCCTTCTTAATTAGCTGTTCTATCCCTTGCATCTTAATTAACTGTTCTATCCCTTGCATACGCCTCTTTTTACCCCCTATTTATTTATTCTTTGACCTTGACTGAATAACCTGTCTGTAACTTTAGATCACTTTCTATCTTTTCTTCAATGAGTTTTTCTTTATTAGGTAAGTCAAAACAATTTTCACATAAACGAAAACAAAAAACCCTCGTTTTCCCTGCTTTTACCTTACCCATTAACCAATCTACACTATCATCATTTTGTTTGGCAGCACAAGACCCTATGAACTTTACATCACTTGAACCACATAAATAACAACTATCCACTAAATAATCCTCCTATTATTTAATATCCCATAAATAACCCTTCATATACACCTTTTAACGGGGGTATAACTAACCCCCCTTTATAAACCATACCGACCTATCCCCTTGTTTATCTTTAAATAGGAGAACGTTGTTTAGGTCTCTAATAGCCAAGAGCAAAATCTTGGAGAAAACCCCGACTAAAACCTTGCAACGTCCTCCTATCTTTTTAATTATATAATTCCTGTAAAATACCAGGCTCGGGGAATCACCAACGAAAACCCGAACCTGGCTAGTTCTTTGCTGTTAATAGACCTCTCTAACTTTAGTGGGCTATGCCCATAGGCAACCTACCTCCTACTTTATTTAGGGTAATCCATAAACACCACCACCTGTTTAATAATCCCTGCCCCCTGGAAAGGTACAAAACCAGATAGCAGGGCGAATGGCAATCCGGGGGGTTGGTAGTCTATGAGGTTGTTTATTTGAGGCAGATAGATAATTGGTAAAAAAAACTACCTCCCCTAAATTTTGCGACCTCTCCTAATTAGCCCGGATCACCGAGTTAATTTAATGGAATCCTTTTTTTATATCTCTTCTCAGTTCTCTTCCTGACTGGTAAGATACTATCCCTATCATACAGAAAATAACTACCGGGATTAAGCATAACCACCACATAATTTTAATTACCTCCTTCCTTTGTAACTACTTCTTCTTTCTCTAAATAAAATTCTTCCCTGGTAATTCTTTTTAATTCTCCTCCACATTTCCGACAAATTTTGCGTTCTGCCCAACCACAGTATTTTTGATAGCAACCTTCACAAATTTTATAATTCATCTTAATCCCCCTTTATTTATTTTATAAAAGTCCCACTATTTGACTTTGGGTATCGCCAATAATTCGTATAATGTTCTTATTCCGTTTTATCTCTACGAAATTATGAAGTGCTACTATAACTAAGAGGGCAATTATGATCCATAAAACCATTTTCTCTAATTTACCCATTTATTACCTCCTTTCTTACATACCTCCTAATACTGTACTGGTATATTTAAATTGCTCTATTAAAGACATTACCGCAGGATGTACTAAATTTTTTACTACCAAATCTGGGAATAATCCAAAAAATATTATGATACAAGATAAAACTGCCATAGCAAAGACCATACTTCGAGGTACTTCTCTTACTCCCTTAAATTGAGGCAATTTTGGACCTAAAAATGCACTAGCAAATACTTTAACAAATGATGCTAAAGTTAAGATGCTAACCAACATAGCTATTATAGAAAGCAAAGGATTAAATTTATATACAGATTCATAAATTAAAAGTTTAGAGGCGAAACCATTAAAGGGAGGAAGTCCAGCGATGGCTGCTGCTCCAATGATAAAAAAGATAGTAGTATATTTCATGTAATGAGCTAATCCACCCATTTTATCGAGGTCTTTTGTACCTGTCCTAAAAAACAATGCGCCAGCAGTTAAAAACAGTAAACCCTTATATAAAGAATAATTTATAATATGAAATATGCCACCTTCCATTGCTTTAATACCATAACTATTCAAGGCATTAGGACTTGCCAAAACTGCTAATCCTACTCCTACCCCTAAAAGTATATAACCAATTTGAGAAACTGAATGATAAGCCATAAGTCTTTTTATATCTTTTTGAATAATAGCCATGGTAACTCCGATAAACAT
>NMQN01000037.1 GCA_003575245.1 Candidatus Atribacteria bacterium 1244-E10-H5-B2
AATATGAATAAATAGTATAAATAACGAAAGGAGAAAATGATGGCTTTTGTAACTACTAAAGAGATGTTGAAAAAAGCTCAAAAAGAAAGGTATGCGGTCGGTGCTTTTAACGCCAATAATATGGAGATTATTCAGGCTATAATAGAGACTGCCGAGGAAGAAAAAGCACCGGTGATCTTACAAGCTTCTCAGGGAGCTATAAAATATGCGGGGTTAGATAGTATTGTAGCTATGGTTAAAGTTATGGCTGAGAAGGTAAACATATCCGTTGCCTTACACTTAGATCATGGAACAGATTATCGGGGATTGCTTTAGAAAAAGTAAAAGAGAGCATGGCTGTTCCAGAGGAAGCTTTAAAATTTGTTGAGATAACCGAGATAGATTTTTTAGCAGCTGCTGTGGGAACGATTCATGGATGTCGAACTCCTTTTGCAAAGCTAGATATCCCTCGTATTGAGAGAATAAGAGAATTAACCGGAGTTCCTTTGGTTTTACATGGTGCCTCCGGGGCTAATGATGAAGAGATTAAAAAAGGCATTGCCGCAGGAATATGCAAGATCAATATTGATACACGCATCAGGATGAAATTTACAGAAAAAATGAGGGAGATAATAAAAACTAATTCCGAAGAGATTGACCCACGCAAAATATTGGGACCAGCAAAAGAGGCAGCCAAAGAAATTATTCGTGATAGAATAAGAGTTTTTGGTTGTAATAGAAAGGCATGATGAATATGATTAAAAGAGTAGGTATTTTAACCGGGGGAGGAGATTGTTCCGGGTTAAACCCAACTATCAGGGGAGCAGTATACCGGGCCCAGGATTATAATTATGAAGTCTATGGTATTCAAGAAGGGTGGAGAGGATTAGTAAAAGGCGATATAAATCCCCTAAATTTGAGTGAGGTAAGAGAAATAATTGATCAAGGAGGAACTATTTTAGGGACTTCGAGATTAAATCCTTATAAAATAGATAATGGCATTAAACAGGTTCTTAATTCAATAAAAAAGCTCAAATTAGATGCGATAATAGCTATTGGCGGAGAAGATACTTTAGGTGTAGCCAACAGATTATTTAAAGAGGAAAATGTTAAATTGGTTGGTTCTCCTAAGACTATGGATAATGATCTTAGCGGGACTGACTATACCTTTGGATTCGATAGCTCAGTTACCTGGGCGATTATTCCTGAAAAAAAAGCAGATATAAAGAAAATGTGTCAGCATTTAAAGGAAGTCTATAAAAAGAACAAGTATGCTTCTGTGGTGATATCAGAAGGAGCAACCCTTCCTGGTATAAATGTCGAGAAGGAAAGCTTAGACCAATTTGGGCATATGATATTACGCAATAGAGGAGTGGGAAATATTCTGGCTGATTTAATTAAAAAGAATACCGGCATTGAAACTCGCCATGCAGTTATAGGTCATATTCAAAGAGGAGGTTCTCCTACACTTTTCGACCGTATTTTAGGTCTTAGGTGTGGAGTTACTGCCGTAGATCTGATTGCTAAAGGAAAATTTGGCTATATGGCCGCCCTTAAAGGCAGTGAAGTAATAGGAGTACCTTTAGAGAAAGCAGTAAGTAAACTTAAAGTGGTAGATAAAAAATGGTGGAAATTGGCACAAGTATTTTTTGAATAAAAAATACCGTATATCGTATTTCGTGTTTCGTATTCTAGTATGTAGCGTATAGGTTTTCCCTTAGATCATTACGAGTGACGATTGGGAGCGTTGTAATCTCGGAAAATAGCCGGTAGTGTTTAGTAGGGAGTTTAAAGTAGAGGCATATTGCATACGCCTTTACTAAAAACGTAATTATTTTTATCTCTTGAGATTATTTCTCTAACGATATACGATATACAATATACGATTCACAAAATACGAATTTATTCTGACTCCTGGTTTCTTCCTTTTATTTTTCTTAACTATCTAACCAGGTAACTAACCAACCAACTAACAAGTGATGTAATGTGTAACCTGTAATAAGTACCTGTTCTTATAATTTCAGAAATTTACTCTTATTACTCATTACATATTACTTGTTACTGTATTTATACGAGATACGATTCACGAGATGCGAGATACGAATTTAATCTTGAACATAACATATAATTGTGTTAGAATAAAAAGCTGAAATTACTGAGAGAATAAATATAATAAATTTAAAGATTTCAGAGAGATTTCTCTTTGACTATT
>NMQN01000591.1 GCA_003575245.1 Candidatus Atribacteria bacterium 1244-E10-H5-B2
TGGTCTTTCTGTGCACGATGCATCGTGCCCCTACATATTTTGTATATAGTATTCTAGCTTCTGACTAATGAATTCCATTTTCCTTACTAAATACTATTGCTTATTTCTTAACACAATACTAAAGACCATTCACTACACGCTGCCCACTATTCTACTTTTTCTTATTTCTTTACTAAATACTATTCACTATTCACTAACGACTAATTCAATTAAAAGAAAAGTTCTTTATTTTTGGTTCCTTTTTAAGCATTTCTTTTATCTGATTAAATTGTTTTAACAATCTATTTATATCAGAAAGCCGTGCTCCGCTCCCCATAGATATTCTTTTCCTTCTGCTTCCGTTAATTATAGAAGGATTTTCCCTCTCTTCAACAGTCATAGAACTTATAATAGCTTCAATTTTCTTTAGTTCACCCTCTCTATCTCCTAATTTTGTAACATCTATTCTATTTTTTAAATTATTAAATCCTGGAACCATATCCATAATCTGATCTACTGAACCAATATTTTTCATTTTTTTTAACTGTAAATAAAAATCATTTAAATCAAAATTGTTGTCCCTCATCTTTTTATCTAATTTTTTCAATTCATCCCTATTGTAAGCAGTTTCAACTTTTTCTATTAAGGTTAAGACATCGCCCATACCCAATATCCGAGAGGCCATTCTTTCTGGATGAAAAGGTTCAAAGTTATCAACCTTTTCACCTATACCTATAAATTTAATAGGTACCCCTAAAACCTTTTTTAAAGATAGGGCTACTCCTCCCCGAGTGTCACCATCTAATTTGGTCAAAATAATTCCACTTAATTTAATTTTATTAAAAAACACTTTAGCTGAATTTACCGCATCCTGTCCGGCCATGGCATCTACTATCAATAATTTTTCCTGAAAAGGAATATTTTCATCAATTTCTTTTAATTCATTCATTAACTTATCATCTATATGTAATCTTCCGGCAGTATCAATAATTAAAATATCATGATTCCTTTTAGATGAATATTTTATAGCAGCTTTAACAATATTTACCGCACTTTCATTTCTTCCCATAGAAAAAACTGGTAAATCTGATTTTTCACCTAATACTTGCAGTTGTTCGATAGCTGCCGGTCTGTATATATCTGTTGCTATTAAAAGCGGCAGATGCCCTTTCTTTCTAAAGTAATTAGCTAATTTTACGGCTGTAGTAGTTTTACCGGTTCCATGCAATCCTACTAACATTATAATAGTAGGAGGAGTGGGATTCATACTAAGGTCATTTTGTTTGGACCCCAATGTTAAAGTTATTTCTCCATTTACGATTTTTATAATTTGTTGAGTAGGGGTCAGGCTTTCGGATATTTTTTCCTGCTGCATTTTATCATTTAAACTATTTATGAATTCTTTTACTACTTTATAATTTACATCTGCTTCTAAAAGGGCTATGCGAATTTCATGAAGACAATTTTTTATATCATTTTCATTTAATTTTCCCTTGTTTTTTATCTTTTTAAATATTATCTGAAATTTATTAGTCAGGTTAGCAAACATAAAAAAAATAACTCCTCTTATCTTCTATTTATCAATTAATTTCCAATTTCGTCAAAATTCCTTTATAAGTATATAGAAAATTATCTTTAGTGTCAATCAAGAAGAGCTTTAACAAACTTATCAGCTTTAAAATCATATAAATTATTTAATTTTTCTCCACAGCTAATTAATTTAACCGGTATATCTAACTCTTTTTTTATGGCAATTACTATCCCTCCTTTGGCTGTTCCATCCATTTTAGTAAGGGCAATCCCGGTAACTCCTAAAGATTTCTTAAAAGATTTTGCTTGAGCTATAGCATTCTGACCCATCGTAGCATCAATGGTTTGCAATATCTCTAATGAACAATCATTAGCCTCTTTTAGGATTACTCTTTTTATCTTTTCCAATTCATTCATTAAATTTGTCTTTGTATGAAGTCTTCCGGCAGTATCGATAATAACTATATTCTTTTTCCGGGCTTGAGCTGCATTGATCCCATCATATACGACCGAAGCCGGATCAGCACCTTCTTTGGCATTTATCATCTCTGCTCCTACCTTACCGGCTAAAATCCTAAGCTGCTGTATCGCTGCTGCTCTAAAGGTATCGGCAGGAACCATTATTATATCTTCATTTATATTTTTTAAACGATAAGCAATCTTACCCGCGACCAAAGTTT
>NMQN01000356.1 GCA_003575245.1 Candidatus Atribacteria bacterium 1244-E10-H5-B2
TAGAAATAGGAGCAAAGCAAACCAGCAAGGTTTTTAGTGTAAAACTAAAGGGTCTTGATAAGATTAAAGGCAAAAAAATTCTTTTGATCCCTCCAATGTCAAAACATATTAATGCATTTTCTGCTGTTTTAAATGCCTATGGAATTCAGTCAAGGGTTCTAGAAGTAAGCCCTGATGAAACCATGGAAAGAGCGAGAAGCTGCACATGCGGCTTAGTATGCACCCCTTATCTACATACTACAGAGGCTATGCTTAATTTTATACAAAAACCAGGGTTTGACCAGGAAAAGTTTGTATTTTTTCAGGCAACAACCGATTGTGGCCCATGTAGACTAGGGCAGTATGCAAGCCTGGAGTCTCTTTTATTCCAGAAAAAGGGAATAGATGTTGATATAATAATAGGTGGTGAACTAGGAAGTGAGTTCAATCTTGGCATACCCTTACTAATCAAGGTCTGGTCTGGTATGACTGCAGTTGACCAGCTTGAAAAAATGAGAATGCACACAAGACCCCATGAGGTTAATAAAGGAACCTCAGATCAGATTTATGAGAAATGTGTGAAAAGGCTTCTTGATTATTTAGCAGATCCAAAAACTAATCTTGGAAAAATGAAAACCTATTTAGCTATTAGGAAGGCATTTTTTTCTAATTTATTTAATGGAAAATTATCTCCTATTGAGGAAATCTTAAGAAAAGCTCAAGAAGAATTTTCTCAAGTCAAAAGAACTAATGAAGAAAAACCAAAGATAGGTATAGTTGGCGAGTTCTATGTAAGACTTCATGAACCAGCTAACCAAAGAATTATAAGAAATCTTGAGAAAAAAGGAGCAGAGGTTTGGTTAGCTCCAGAAACAGAATATCTGGTTTATTCTTATCATCTTGGTTTCGTTCTTGCAAGAGAAAAATTCAGGTTAAACAGAAAAAAAGAGGATTTAAAGGAATGGTTTTTGAAATCAATATTATACAGAGTTATGATTGGTTATGAGCACAAGTTGTTTAAGGCAACCTTGCCATATATGCAAGGCTTTGATGATATACCTGCAAAAGAAATAGTTTCAAATGGTGAGAAATATATTAGACATTATATTGGCGGAGAGGCCATAGTAAGCATGGGAAAGGCAGTAGATTATGCCAAAAGGGGTTTGGATGGCATTATCAGTGTCATTCCATTTAACTGTATGCCAGGACTGACTGTAGCTGGTTTTATCCCTAAATTCAGAAAAGATAATAATAACATTCCATTTGTGTCAATAGAGTATGATGGTTTTCAGGATAGTACAAGAGAAATGAGAATTGATACCTTTGTTGCACAAATAAAAGAGAGATATGAGAATAAAAAATATTCAAAATCTCATTAAAAAAAGAAAAATCAATTCCATAACTACTGAAAGAATTCGGTTTTTTCACTAATACAAAAGTTGCTAAACTCGTCTACTGCGCTCCACCATTCATTGGTAAACCTGAGCCCTTTGGCTTTTGCTAAAGGGTTTTTATTTTTCAAAAAAGAAAGATTTTTGGAAAATTTACTGCCCCTCGAACCCCTTTATTTATAAGTCTTTCCTGAGCATGACAGGGGACTTATCATATTTTAAGAAGTTGTGGTATTTAAAATATAAAAACCCTTATATGCCGAACTTAAAAAAGCATTTATTAGTGTAAACTTTTGTGGGGTAGCAAGAAATAGAAAAGAATATTTATTACTTTTATTTTCTATCTATTTTTCTCTAATTTTTCTTCACGCGATACTCGATACGCAATATGAGTAATAATAAAGTTGGATTTTTGGGAGCAAATGTAGTAATATAAAAAAATGCTCAGCGCTGATAAGGTAAAACTAAAAAGTACAATTTAAAATAAAGTATGGGGATTAGTTTATGGATCACGGAGAGTCTAAAGTAACAGTTAATTTTATTCAAGAGATCATTAATCAAGATAAAAAGACAAATAAACATAATGGAAGGGTTCATCTTCGGTTTCCCCCGGAACCTAATGGTTACCTGCACATCGGTCACGCTAAATCTATCTGCTTGAATTTCGGTTTGGCTGCACAAAATGGTGGTCTATGTAATCTTCGTTTTGACGATACAAACCCCAGCAAGGAAGATGTGGAGTATATTGATTCCATAATTAACGATGTTCGGTGGCTAGGATTTGACTGGGATGACAGGCTTTTTTATGCTTC
>NMQN01000411.1 GCA_003575245.1 Candidatus Atribacteria bacterium 1244-E10-H5-B2
TTGTCCTGCTACATATGGTTATGATGCGAGGATGGAAATCTTAGGAACAGAGGGAATGCTACAAATAGGTTCCCAACAGGCTTATTCGGTTTTAGTTTGGAATAGCAAGAGTCAACTAATTAAAGAAGGCAATCGGAGCTGGAGGATTTTATTCAAAGACGCATACTTAGAGGAAGCTAAGTATTTTGCTAACTGTATATTAAATAATGAAGAACCAAAAGTTGGTATTGAAGATGGGGAAAAAGCGATTGAAATAGTTATAGCATCAAATAAATCAATTAAGACTGGTCAACCAGTTAAACAAAACTTAACTTTTTTCATCAAAACACATCCTTAATTATGTTTCGTTATAAAGTACAACCCTAACTTTCCCTTTGTCACCTCTAAAACGCGATTCAAAATAATCCATTGCTATATTATCCTTTGTATAAGTAATATTTTGCATTAAATGCATTGGAGCTCCTAATTTAATCTTTAAAATTTGAGAATCATATTCTTCGGCCACAATCGGTTCCAGGGTAATTTCCGCTTTATAGGGTTTCAATTCATACTTATTAATAAGCATACGATAAAGTGACTTATTCTCTAAATCTTCATTTATTAAATCTGGACATAATTTATATGGAATAAAATTCATTACACTTACTATGGGTTCATTCTCAACAGATCTTATTCTGTGCAGAAAAATAATCTTTTCACCTTTTGGGATATTTAATTTTTTAGCTATTGCTCCTCTGACGTCTTTAATTTCTTGTTTAACGACCATTGTTTTTGTTGTGTAACCTTTTTCTATCATATCATCGTAGAAGGTGGTTAACCTTTGGATAAATCCATAATCTATCTTGGGTTTTGCTATAAAAGTCCCTTTCCCCTTTTCTCGATAAAGTAAACCTTCATTAACCAACCCTCTTAATGCTTGTCTAATAGTAGGTCTACTAATCTGATATTTTTCTGACAATTCTTTTTCTGAAAACAGCAAATCTCCTGGTTGTAATTCTCCTGTCTCAATTCTTTCTTTTAATATCTCTTCCAACTGGAAATATAATGGTATGGGTGAGTTTTTATCTAATGTATCTACATTTATTTTTATCATTCTTTAAAACCTCTATATTATTCATTTTTAAGTATAAATTTTACGTATTTTTAAAATAAGTTTAACTATTTTCAATTTTGTCTTTAATCTCGTTATATTTATTAATAAATTCTTGCGCTCTAACTTTAACAGTTGCATAATCATCATTTTCAATTGCATCTTTTGTTAAACTGCTACCAATTCCAGCGCAAAAACTCCTACTTTAAACTATTCTTGTAGATTATTTATGTTTATCCAAACTGCTTTATTTTTTTGTTTTTATATTAATAGTTCTTTACCTCTTCACATGCTTATGTTAATATGTCTTTACATTCTATATATCTGTATACGACATTCATCTAAACAATCCTTCTTTTTTTTAAAATTTTTTTAATTTTTTTTAAAATCCTACCTTCTAAGAAACCTCATCCCAGGATCTTGGGTTTTTTAAAAGAGCAGATTATGGAAATGGATAGTGAAAGGGCTGATCGGGGTTACGAGACAGTACTCGTACTACTCGAACCGTAGTTCGAATCGCTGTTCGTTAACTTCTGAGCCCCACTGTTTTCCTCTGTGCTCTTCAACGAGTTTGAAACCATTCTTCTCGTAGAGGTGTTTCGCAGCCTTAAGACCCTCAAAAGTCCAGAGGTATACTCGTTTGTATCCTTTGTTTCTACAAAAGTTAAGGGATTCATTAATAAGTCGGTTACCAATAC
Source organism: Candidatus Atribacteria bacterium 1244-E10-H5-B2 (assembly GCA_003575245.1). The sequence goes on from NMQN01000411.1 coordinate 1,789, forward strand.
CTCTTCCACGCAAAACATCGGATATGATGAACCACCGAAGATGCGCTCCCTCTTTTTCGGCGTGAATCCCGTCGATGGTAATAGAGCCTTCAACACGGCCCTTAAGCGATGCGGTCCAAAAACCATCGCACTTTTCGTCATATCTCCCGAAGAACTCTGAAAGCTCAGTAGCCACCTTCGCTTCAAAGAATACTGTAAAATCCCAATGCTCGTGGTAGTAAGTCCCATGAAGTTCAGCAACTCGACCGATTGAACCAGGGATATAGCCCTTTACTATTTCTACATTCGACATACATTACCGCCCAATTAATTCTTCCGGTTTTTACTATTTTATTTATCTTGAGGGAAAATCCTCTTGATTTTGGTTTTAGAATAGGGGATTATAAGTTATGGG
>NMQN01000491.1 GCA_003575245.1 Candidatus Atribacteria bacterium 1244-E10-H5-B2
AAAGTATCTGCACTCTATTATTTGCTAATTTTTGGGTTAAACACGGGCGGAAAGTTGGAATTGTCGATGTAGATATGGGACAATCTGACTTGGGGCCTCCTACTACCATAGGAATGGTATTGATTAATAAGCCGATAAAAAATTTAGCAGAAGTCTCAGCAGATACTTTATATTTCGTAGGATCAACCTCACCTCTTAATTATTTTTTACCTACCATTTGTGGAACTAAAAAATTGGTTGATGAAGGTAAGAAGAAGGGGGCAGAAATAATAATCGTTGATACTACCGGATTAGTAAAAGGGAATCCCGGCCGTACTTTAAAAGAAAATATGATTGATATAATTTCTCCTTCTCATATCATTGCCTTGCAGAGGAGAGATGAACTCGAACATATTTTAAAAAATATTAATTTAACCGATAGGATTGTTATTCATCATTTATCTCCTTGTACTGAAGTAAAAAGAAAAACTTATTTTCAGCGTCGGGAGGCAAGAGAAGAAAAATTTAGAGAATATTTTAAACAATCTTTTTCTTTAAAAATTAATTTAAGCAATTTAAATATTAAAGGAACTTATTATTGTTCCGGTGTTGCTTTAGGAGAAGAAGACCTCTCTTTTTTAGAAAAAACTTTAATGACTGAGATAATTTATGCTGAAAGGACTCCCGAAGGTATATTCATAATTATTAAAGAAAGATTGCCGGAAAGGTTTAGCGGATTTTTCCAGATTAAAAAAAGATTTAATACTGAAAAAATAATTATAAGTGAAGAAGCTAAATTTGAAAATTTATTAATTTCTCTTGATAACCAACAAGAGTTTGTGGTAAGTTTAGGTATTATTCAAAAGTGTGATTTTAAAAGAAAAATATTTACTGTTTTTACTCCCTTAGAAGAAAAAGATTTATCCAAAGTTTTCAGTCTTAAATTCGGAGTTATTCAATTAGGTTTAGATGGGAAAGAGCTGGGGAAAGTTTATCCCGGGGAAATATGATAGTATATCGTATGTCGTGAAGAAAATAAGGACCAGGAGTTAGAATTCAGGAGCCAAAGGCCTAATTCGTATCTAGTATCTCGTGAATCGTATATCGTGAAGAGGAAGAGCGTAGAAGCGGGCAGGAGATTAGTTACCCGGTTACCCAGTTTACCAGTTAAAATACAGGTTACAAGTTACTAGTTACGAGTTGCAAGTTTGAAAAAGTAGGGCAGGTTACTTGTCCACATATTATATATTACACAGCTTATTGAAAGACCGACAAACTGGCTAACCAAGTTAACTTGTATTTAATACTAACGACTATTCACTATTCACTAATTAATCGGAGTAAACATTTTGGAAAAGAAGGAAAAAGAAGGAATAATTTTTACCATCATTACTATCTTTTTAGCCGGCTCTTTACCAATTGTGGTAAAATATGGAGTAGGGATAATTAACCCTTTATTTTTTGCCACATCTTGTAGTTTAGTAGCAGGCATCTGCCTTTTTATTGTAACTCTTATTAAAGGAAATTGGAAAATATTATTTCTCAAAAAATATTTCTTTTATTTTTTAATAATTGGATTTTTTGGAATTACTCTTTCTAATGTACTTTTTTTCTATGGAGTTACCTTGACCAGTGGAATTAATTCTGCAATTTTGTTACAGATTGAACCAATATATTCTCTTTTTATAGGATATATTTTTTTAAAAGAGAGAATTACTTTAAAACAGATAATTTTTACTTTAGTGATTATTTTAGGAACATTGACTGTATTATATAAAGGAAATTTTAAAGTAAATTGGGGAGATTACTTAGTTTTATTTACTCCTTTATGTTGGCAGATAACCCACTTACAAAGTAAAAAATTAATGGCTAAAGATAAAAATATTAGCCCTTTGATAATAGCTACAGTAAGAACTTTTTATGGTGGGGTATTATTATTTATTGTTAATTATATTTGGGGGGTTAATCAGTTTAATAGATTAAATGATATAAAAATATTATTTATTATATTTTTTCAGGGGATTGTTGGTTTTGCTTTACAGTATTCTGTATGGTATGAAGCTATAAAGAGGATAAATTTATCTAAAGCTACCGCTCTTGTTTGTATATATCCGGTTTTTTCTATTATATTAGCCTGGTTTTTATTAAAAGAAATTCCCGTTATAAACCAACTTATTGGTCTTGGTATAATGATGTTGGGAATATTTGGCTTATCGGGAATAAAAAGTGAACATAGAGAAAAGAATATACTTAAACATTCTGCTGGATAAGGCGAATATAAATAATACTATATTTTTATATCATGGTTACTACCCAAAAAGTAAACAAAATAGTAATGTAGGGGCACGATGCATCGTGCCCACAAAAACTTAAAATAAATTTAAAGGAAGATGAATGTTTATGTTAAGAACCAATAAAGACAAGTTAGTAATGATTTCTATTCAAGGGAAAGTAAGTTATCCGGTAAGAAGAGGACCATACAGGATCACTTATGACGGCAAGCCAGTGATAGTACCTGGGGTAGGCGGGATAACTTATAATATTAAAGTTGGAGATTGTGCTTTCGGTTGGGAAGCCGACCACGTAGAACCCGGAGTTTCCACAGTAGTAAATGAAGAAAAAAGAGATGAAGGACCTAATTGTGCTTATAATATATTGGCTTGTATGGGTAATCAAGCCCGGGTAGTAAGCGGAGAAGCCAAAGGTGCATTTGGAGTAGTAACCGGACATCACGGAGGAATCGAACATGTATTAATCGATTTTGATCAGGAAACTTTAGAAAAACTTTGCATAGAAGATAAGATTTTAGTTAAAGCTTGCGGGCAAGGTTTAAAATTATTAGATTATCCCGAGATAAAAGTTTTTAATTTAGACCCTTCTTTATTGGAAAAGATGAATATCAAAGAGATAGGTGATGGCACTATTGATGTACCGGTTACCTGTGAAATTCCAGCGAAATTGATGGGCTCCGGATTAGGTTCGGACAATGTGGCCAGCGGTGATTATGATATTACTACTGCCGATAAGAAGATGGTAAAAAAATATAAATTAGATCAACTTAGATTTGGAGACATTGTGGCGATTAGCGATGCGGATAACAGTTTTGGGAGAAGTTATAGAGAAGGGGCGGTTTCTATAGGGATAGTAGTTCATAGTGATTGTGTTATTGCTGGCCATGGGCCAGGAGTAGCCACCCTTTTAACTTCAACAACCAGTAAGATAAAATTTAACATAGATGACGATGCTAATATCGCTAATTATCTGAACGTCGGCACGAAAAGAAAATAAAAATTAATATTAAGTGAAGAAACATAGGAGCTCAATATAAAAATAAAACAAATTTAGCAATCGAGGGTGTTGAAGTTGGCAAAATATATCATGGCTCTGGATCAGGGAACTACCAGTTCTCGAGCGATAACCTTCAATCATAGTGGAACCATAGTTAGTAATAACAGTAAAGAATTTAAACAGATTTATCCTAAACCTGGTTGGGTAGAACATGACCCCATGGAAATTTGGTCTTCTCAGATAGAAGTAGCTAAAAATGCACTAAATAAGGCCGGGCTGAAAGCTGTTGATATAGCAGCTATCGGTATAACTAATCAGAGGGAGACTACCATAGTCTGGGATAAAAAAACTGGCAAGCCGGTTTATAATGCTATTGTGTGGCAATGCCGAAGAACTTCTCCTATATGTGACCAACTTAAAAAGAAAGGGTTGTCAGAGATTATCCAAAAAAAGACCGGGCTGGTAGTTGATGCCTATTTTTCCGGTACCAAGATTAAGTGGATTTTAGATAATGTAGATGGGGTCAGAGAGAAAGCCCAAAAAGGAGAAGTTCTTTTTGGCACAGTAGATAGCTGGCTTATTTGGAATTTGACTAAAAGTAAGGCTCATGTAATTGATTATTCTAATGCCTCGAGGACCATGCTCTTTAATATTCATAATCTTGATTGGGATGAGGAGATATTAACAGAACTGGATATTCCCCGAGAGATGCTCCCCAAAGTTCTGCCTTCGAGTCATATTTACGGAAATACGGATAAAGAGATATTTGGTAGGGAAATTCCTATATCCGGTGATGCCGGAGATCAGCAGTCTGCCCTTTTTGGCCAGGCCTGTTATGAACCGGGTATGGCCAAAAATACTTATGGAACCGGATGTTTTATCTTGATGAATACCGGAGAGAAAATCGTTCCCTCCAAGAATGGTCTTTTGACCACAATTGCCTGGGGGGTTAATGGTAAAGTAGAATATGCCTTAGAAGGGAGTGTCTTTATCGGCGGAGCAGTAGTGCAGTGGTTAAGGGACGAACTTGGAATGATAAATAGCTCTTCTGAAATTGAAAAATATGCCTCAAAAGTTAAAGATACTAATGGAGTTTATTTAGTCCCCGCCTTTGTGGGTCTTGGCGCTCCCTACTGGGATATGTATGCTCGGGGTATCATTGTAGGGCTAACCCGGGGAGCAAAGAAAGAACATATCCTAAGAGCAGCAGAAGAGTCAATAGCTTATCAGAGCTGTGATGTATTGGAAGTTATTCAAAAAGATTCAGGGATCAATTTGAAAAAATTAAAAGTGGATGGGGGAGCAGTTAGAGACAACTTTTTAATGCAGTTTCAATCCGATATCCTGGGAGTTCCGGTAGTAAGACCTAAAGTTGCAGAGACTACTGCACTGGGCGCAGCATATCTTTCTGGTTTAGCGGTTGGTTATTGGAAAGGCAAAGAGGAGATTGCTCAGAAATGGAAAGCAGATAAAGAATTTTCCTCTAATATGGATGAAAAAACAAAAGAAAAATTATATAAGGGCTGGAAAAAAGCAGTCAGTAGGTCTCTAAAATGGGAAGAAAAAGAAGAATAAAAAATATAAAAAAATATTTTTATCATTTCAGTAGATCTTCTTTATAATTTTAACTAGGTAACTAAAAGATAGCCAAAATATTCTATTATCTTCATTCTATACTGCTTTTTATTTTATTTACTTATACATTCTATACTATGGTTAATTGCTGATTTTATCTTTTTAATTTCCATCTCTTGTATAGTTTCAGAAAAAGGCTCAAAAGAAATATTTCCATTATAGCCAAGTTTAAGGAGCAATATTATCTGTTCCCTGGTTTGAAGCCTATCTTGTTTGATTACTAAAACACGATGATTATCTCTATATTCTTCAACAGGAATATTGCATTCTACTCCGGAGATGTGAACTAATCCGGTATAAGAGATATCATAATCGTTTTCAATTGTATCAAAGGTATCAGGACCTATATGATGATGAAAGGTATCATGAACAGTTTTATAAACAGGATAACCTGATTCCTGAATAGCTTTCATCGCTGTAACTATCGATCTAAGAGAACATTCTTCAAATCCCAAAGGTTCTAAATAACCTTGCATTCCGCTGTCTTGAAATAAGGGACCAAAAGATTTTAAAGCCTTTACTGTTTCTTCAAAAATCTCCCTTGAATTCCTTTTATCATTAACATCATTATTGGGGCATAATACAATAGCTTTGCAACCAATGGATAGTGAGAGATTAATTAATTTTTTTAATTCCTTTATAGTATCTGGCAGAATTGCGCCTAAATTAAATTTTTGCAAGGCATTGATAGTTAATATTTCCACTCCGTATTTTTTTGAAAGTTTTTTCAGCTGCCCAGGAGTATAGCCATCAATTATCTTTCCTCCGGGAAGGTCATTACGTAGTTCGATTTTGTTCAACCCCAAATCTTTAACAAGTTTAAAAAAATTCTCTAATTTCAATTTTGGATAAATGATTCTGTTAAGACTAATTTTTGATCTATTAATCATTCTATATCATCCTCCTTTTTTATATAAATATTGTTCCAAGTGTTTTAAGATTGAACTTTTTTGGGTTATTTTATTATGAGTTTCGTAGCATTTAATTTAATGAGTTTATTTTCAAATTTACTCATTTTATTTTAAATTCTGTTGGATAGTATAGCATATTATTTTGTAAACTTCATTTTAAATATGAATCATTAATTATTATTATAATTAAAATAGGTGTGACAGGGGACGGTTGTTAAAGATGAATAAATCAGTAAGTTTTCTTTGAAAGAGTAACGGAATAACGAAGTCAAGTCTCAACATTTGACATAACTTTTGGAAATGGTAAACTAAAACGTACCTAAGAAGGAATTTTCTCTTTTCGTGATTTTAGGAATTAGTACCAGGATGATGAAAAGGCGAAACTGTGATAGAGAAAAAAATTTTCATAGAAGTTTTATTTTTAAAAGGCAAAGAAAGGAAAAACTAAAATGGTTGCTAATATTAATAAAAAACCATACAAGGCATTTATTATACCTCATACACATTGGGATAGAGAATGGTATCAAACATTTCAACAATTTAGAATTAGATTAATTGATTTAGTAGACAATTTAATCGATATATTAGAAAAAGATAAAGCATTCAGTGATTTTACCTTAGATGGTCAGACTATTGTTCTGGAGGATTATTTAGAAGTCTATCCTGAAAGAAGGGGAATTCTTAAAAAATATATCACTGAAGGCAAAATTCATGTTGGTCCCTGGTATATTCTTCCTGATGAATTTCTGGTAAGTGCAGAATCAATTATAAGAAATTTACTTTTGGGTCATAAAATTGCCTCCGAGTTCGGCAGAGTAATGAAGGTTGGTTATATACCCGATCCTTTTGGTCATATATCCCAGATGCCTCAGATCTTAAAGGAGTTCAGGATAGATAATATTATTTTTTGGCGGGGCATAGAATATGACCAGAGTCAAGGGAATGAATTTATCTGGCAGGGTCCTGATGGAACAGAGATTTTTGCTGTTCATCTACCTAAAGTCGGTTATTGTAATGCTATGAGTTTACCTGAAGATGTTGGGCAGGCTTATAAGCTAATAAAAGAAGCTATTGAAGATTTATTATCTCGAGAAACCTCAAAGTCGCTATTATTATTAAATGGTGTTGATCATTTAGAAGCTCAACCCCATATCCCCCGTTTAGTAAAAGAGTTAAATAAACACTTTACCGATATCAAGATAAAACAAGGGAACCTAAAAGAATATATAGATTATGCTAAAGAAACTGTAAAACCTAATCTTAATAAAATTACCGGTGAATTCAGATCAGGTAAGGATACTCCGATTTTACAGAGTGTATATTCTTCCCGTATGTATATCAAACAAGCCAATGAAAGGTGTGAGACCCTTTTAGAAAATTGGGCTGAACCGACCGCCTCTCTGGCCTGGTTAATGGGCAAAAATTATCCCCAAAATTTAATCTGGACCAGCTGGAAATGGTTATTAAAAAATCACCCTCATGATAGTATCTGTGGTTGTAGTATTGATCAGGTGCATAAAGAGATGATGACCCGCTTTGATTGGTCCAAACAGATTGCCCAAGAAGTAATCAATAAAAGTTTAGATTATATTACAGAAAAGATTAAGATCGATTATTTAAACAAAGATGAATTGGCCCTCGTGGTCTTCAACCCTCTGCCTTATTCTATAGATGAGAATGTAGAGGTAAGAATTAAATTCCCCAAAGAGATTAACTTAAAC
>NMQN01000235.1 GCA_003575245.1 Candidatus Atribacteria bacterium 1244-E10-H5-B2
ATAAATTTCCCCCTTTTTTACTTCCATATCCCTTTAAAAGTTTTTGATATATTTTTGTTTCATTATAATCATCATCAAACTCATATGTAATCTTCCAAATATGATTATGAACAACTAAATCTCTTAAAATGTAAATTTCATTAAGTTTGTCGTATAATTGTTTATTTTTAAATTGGATTTTGAAAAATTCTAAATTGTTTTTATTAGATTTTTTAAGATATCTTATTCTATTTAAAGCAGATTCAACTGTTAATACGGACAATAAAATAATTGATACAGAATAACCATTTTCTCTTGATGAAACTTTTATTTTACTCTTTCCTTGATATTTATGTGAAATTAATTCATTATAAAGAACTATGATTGGTTCAATATAGCTAATTCCAATACAACTAATAATTTCTTCTCTTTTTTTCATATAAATATCACTAATTTCTTTTAATATAAATTTTTAGCAAGGAAGCTCAATAAGATATAACAATTAAGACGCATTACTGTGTTTATCCTACCAAAAATGGCATAATATCCGCAGTATTTCGGATATTTCTTACTATAGTTTATCACTATTAAGACTAAATTGTTCAAATTCTTTAACTATCCCGCTAAATTTTACACTAACTAACTATCATTGCATATTTACATATTTATATATTCGATAAAAGTTTTAAAAATCCTCTTTTTTGGGTGGAAATTTATAATCTGTTTGAAACATTAAGGATGGGTTCTTGCTTTCGCAGTAAGACAAAGGGACGTTTCGTTTGTCATATTTCAATGTCATGTTTTAACAGCTCTTTCTATAATACTTCTTCCTATGCCTAATCCCCCACTTAGATCTCTGATGCTTGCCCCAGTTTCATGGTATATATCCTTAATTAAGTTAGCTCTATCAATTAAAGGCATTTTATAAAACTCATTTATGCTTATTTTTTTCTTAAATAATTCTAATAATTCATCATTCGGAATACTCGTTTATGTTTTCATAATCCATATAATTTTCTCTGCTTATTTCCCTATGAAATTTATAAAACTTTTTTTGCTGTTAAAATACGCTTTTGTTATTTCTCCGTCAATGCTGAGTATGTCGAACGAAACGTCCCATTGTCTTATTTCCCATTGTCTTATTCACCGCTATGACTACAGTATGGCAAGATTTGGGGAAATAATTGGAAAAATATAAAAAAATTGATTTTTTTATTTGCCATATTTTTTATATTCGACAAAGAGTTGAAGAAATCCTGCTTTTTTTGGAGAAAAGTTTTCGGTCGCCAAGAGAGATGGAGTTTGTTCGGCTCGGGGTTTTCTCTGGCCTTCCTCTTAATTGCTTGCTAAAAAGTATAAAAAAATGTTAAAATTATAAAAATTTAAAGATATTTAATTACCTAAAATAATTATTAGTGGTTCTTTTCATTAGTGTTTACTTCAATAAATAAAATAATGAGGAGTAAAGTTGATGTCAAAAAATCTTAATCCACTTACTATAGAAGAAGTAGCAGAAGAATGTAAAAATTGTGAAAAATGTCCTTTGTATCTTTCTCGCACCAAGGTTGTACCCGGGGAAGGAAATGACAAATCTAAGGTAATGTTTATCGGAGAGGCACCGGGAGAAGAGGAAGACCTCAAAGGCAGACCATTTGTAGGAAAAGCAGGACAACTTTTGACTAAAATTATGCAATCGGTTGATATAAAAAGAGAAGATATATTTATTACCAATATGACAAAATGCAGACCTCCGGGAAATCGTAATCCTTCTAAAAGCGAGATAGAAACTTGTTTTCCTTATTTAGAAACCCAGATTGCTTTAATCAATCCAAAAATTATTGTTACTCTGGGCAATGTCCCTACTCAATATCTTTTGGAGACTACCCAGGGGATCACTAAAATTCGAGGTCAATGGTTTGATTGGTTAGGAGGGATAAAGATATTTCCCATGTTTCATCCCAGCTATTTATTAAGAAACGAAGCAACCTACCCGGGCAGCCCCAAAGACCTAACCTGGAAAGATATAATAACTCTTAAAAAAGCTATCGATGAACTTTAATACTTACTTTTGATTTTTATTCCCGGAGCAGGGGAAAATCCACCTGAATAATTTCAAAATTTAATATCTATTACGTCTTTACCGTTTCTCTGATTTTTTGAAAATGATGACAGGCAACATAATGGTTAGTCATTACTTCAG
>NMQN01000666.1 GCA_003575245.1 Candidatus Atribacteria bacterium 1244-E10-H5-B2
ATGTTAAGGGTAGCCCGCCTGAAGTGGTGGCGGGACATGTAAAAGTAATAGATGCAGAGAACAAACAAAGATATAGGTTTTTTAGATAAAAATATTTTAGCGTATAACGTGTAGAGTAGAGCACAATTAGTATATGGTAAAGAAAAGAAAATGGAAAAGTAGGGGCACGATGCATCGTGCCCATTAGAAAATAATAAAAAAATATAGAGAAGGGCACAATTCATTGTGCCCCTACAAATTACACTTTAATGTGTTCTGTACGCTATAAGCTACATTATGAAAGGAAACAACACTATATATTATGCGAATTGGAATCAAATCTTTAGGCTGTCCTAAAAACTTTGTCGATACTGAAGTAATTTGTGGAAAGTTAAGAGAAAAGGGATACCAAATAAGTGAGAAAATTGATAATTCAGATATAGTGATTATAAATACCTGCAGTTTCATAAGAGATGCCGTAGAAGAATCCATTGAAGAAATCCTTAATCTGATAAAGCTAAAAAAAGAAGGAAAGATAAAACATATAATAGTAACCGGATGCCTTCCTCAGAGATATAAAGATGACAATCTTTATCAGGAATTTCCTGAAGTCGATGCTTTTTTAGGAGTAGGAGATTTATTGGTTGTTGATAATGTAATAAAAAGAGTTTTGCAAGGTGAACAAATCTATAAAGTTAGCCCTGAACCTAAATTTCTTTATAACCACAATACTCCCAGAACTATTTTAACCCCCCAACATTATGCCTATATTAAAATATCCGAAGGCTGCCAAAATAATTGTTCTTATTGCCTTATACCAAGAATCAGAGGAAATCATCGCAGTAGAAAGATGGAAGATATAATTGAAGAAGTAAAATTGATTTCCGAAAAACAGAATCTTTCCGAGATTATTTTAATTGGTCAAGATACAACTTCATACGGTATTGACCTCTATGGAGAATATAGATTAGCTGAATTGTTAAAAAAACTTTCTCTTCTCGAATTAAATAATTTAAAATGGATAAGACTTTTATACACCCATCCTACTTATTATAATGACGAATTAATTGAAGTTATAGCCAGTTATCCTAAAATATGTTCTTATTTGGATTTACCTTTACAACATATAAGTGATAAAATACTAAAAAGAATGAATAGACCGGTTAAAAAAAGATATGTTATTTCGTTAATTAATAAATTAAGAGATAGAATTCCGAATTTAACATTGCGCACTACTTTTATAGTGGGATTCCCCGGTGAAGACGATAAAGATTTTGAAGAATTGTTGGATTTTGTAAAGGAATTTCGATTTGAAAGATTAGGAGCTTTTATTTTTTCCCAAGAAGAGGGGACTCCGGCTTATGGCTTTCCCCAACAAATTCCTATGCGGATTAAAAAGGAACGCCTGAAAGAATTAATGTTAACCCAGCAGTCGATTTCAGAAGAAATAATTAGTTCTTACATAGGAAAAGTAATTGAAGTGCTGATTGATGAAATAGAATCGGGGAAGACAAAAATTGCCATTGGACGAACTAAAGGAGATGCTCCGGAGATAGATGGAAAAGTTATAATAAGAACGGACAAGGCCCAAGTTGGAAAATTCATAAAAGTGAAAGTGACAGAAGCTTCTGAATATGATTTAGCAGGAGAGATTAAATGATAATGAAAAATATAATATTAGTGGGGTTGAAAGGAACGAATAAATCAGAAATTGGAGAAGAATTGGCTCGTAGATTAAAGATGAAGTTTATAGATACTGATGATATTATGAAAAGAGAGAGCGGATTAGACCTACCAGAATTATTAAAAAAAATTGGAGAAAAACAGTTTCGGTCTTTAGAAAACAATATAATAAAAAAAATATTAGATGTGTCTAAAACGGTAATTGTAGTTGGCGGTGGAAGTATTTTAAATGGGAAAAATATTAAAGCTTTAAAGCAAAATGGTTTGGTAATTAGCTTGATTACCGGAAAGATAAATTTTAAAAGAAATAAATTTAAAGATGAAAAATCCCAGCTGCTCAGCCAATGGAATCAAGTTTTTCAATCTGCAAAAAGTATCTTAAATTTAAAAACTCCAAGTTTCCCGGCAGCAGATTATATTATTGATGTAACTGATTTATCTATTGAAGAGACAAGCCAGAAAATTATTGAAAAATATGGAGGGGGAGGGATTAATCTTGATTAAAAAAAGATTGAA
>NMQN01000325.1 GCA_003575245.1 Candidatus Atribacteria bacterium 1244-E10-H5-B2
CTTTTATCAGAATATCACAAATCTTTTGTAAAAGAACACCTCTATTCTTCTCTTTTACAATTAATTGATTAACCCCTCGGATGGCTTCCAACTATGCAGGGAGTTAAAAAGGGATGAAGGATTGAAAGATGTACCTGTTTTATTCTATAGTGCCACCTACACTGATGAAAAATCACGAAAACTTGCTTTGGATATTGGTGCAGTAGAATATATTATAAAGCCCCAGGAGCCCGATGTGTTTGTTAAAATTGTAAATAAAATATGGGATAAATATAGTAAAGGAGAAATTAAATCGACTGAAAAACCATTAGAAGAGAAAGTCTACATGAAAATGTATAATGAGCGTCTAATAAAGAAACTCGAGAAAAAGATGCTCGATCTGGAAGAATCCGAAAAACGTATCAAGTATTTATACAGTGTACTTGGAGCCATCCGAGGGGTTAATCAATTAATTGTAAAAGAGAAGAATAGAGGTGTTCTTTTACAAAAGATTTGTGATATTCTGATAAAAGCACGGGGTTACAATACTGCCTGGTTAGGGTTCTTGAAAGACGAGAAAACCTTTACCATGGTAGCAGGTTCCCCTCTTGGGGAAGATGTCTCCCGTTTCTGTGCACAGGTGCTAAGGGGTGATCATTCCCCTTGTATCAAAAAAGCTTTCACTAAGAAGGATCTATTTTTGTTTATGGATAGATCCCGAGACTGTGGAGACTGTCCCTTAAAGAACACCCATCTTGGCAGAAATTCTTTACTTATGCGTATTACCCATAAGAGTAAACTTTTCGGATTTCTGGTCTTATCACTTGAACCTGATGTCTATATTGACCAAGATGAGAAAGGACTTTTAGAAGAAGTAACTGCTGATATTGCCTTCGGTCTCCACGATATAGAATTGGGAGAGAAGCTGGTTAAGCGCACCCATGATCTTAAGGAAAGGGTAAAGGAACTAAATTGTCTTTGGGAAATTTCTAATCTTGTTGAAAAGCCAGATACTTCCCTGGAGGCAATAATTAAAGGGACAGTTAATCTCCTGCCCTCTACCTGGCAGTATCCCCAGATCACCTGTGCCCGAATCATCTTGGAAACTAAAGAATATAAGACCAAAAACTTCAAAGAGACTATCTGGAAGCAGGGCAGTGATATTATGGTACACCAAAAGCCAGTCGGTACTGTGCAAGTCTATTACTTGGAAGAAAGACCCCAAAGGGATGAAGGACCTTTCCTGAAGGAAGAAAGAAACCTGATTGATATTATTGCCGAGAGATTGGGAAAAATTATCGAGAGAAAACAGGGAGAGATAGAGCTCCAACAAAGTTACCAGAAACTACAAAAAACTATGGAAGGCACCATCGATACAATAGCCAAGATAGTAGAGACCAAAGACCCTTATACTGCTGGACATCAACAAAGAGTCTCCAAACTTGCTATGACTATTGCCCAAGAGATGAAACTTCCCGAAGATAAGATTGAAGGAATAAGGATATCCTCTTTAGTTCATGATGTAGGCAAAATCAGTGTACCGGCAGAGATCTTAAATAAACCCATCAAATTAACCGAAATAGAATATAATTTAATTAAAGACCATTCCCAAGTAGGCTACGATGTATTAAAATCAATAGAATTCCCCTGGCCTATAGCTCAGATTGTCCTCCAGCACCATGAAAGGTTAGATGGTTCAGGTTATCCCCAGAGACTTAAAGGTGAGGATATAATTATAGAAGCCAGGATAATCGGTGTAGCTGATGTTGTTGAAGCAATGTCTTCTCACCGACCTTACCGACCAGCTCTCGGAGTAGATGCAGCATTAGAAGAAATTAGCCAAAACAAAGGAATTCTCTATGACCCTGAGGTAGTAGATGTTTGCATTAAATTATTTAAGAAAAAAGAATTTAAATTTTAAATAAACTTAGAAATCCAATGTCTATGACGGTGGTAATGATCAATAAAAAACCGTAGGACAGGAGTCTCGCCTGTCGAGGCAGGGGTCGGATTTATCCGACCCGGTTATTTGCGGGTTCGATGAATCGAACCCCTACACCAGAATGACCCCCTTAGACTTCAAAGGTGTATTTAATTAGAAGCTTTATGGTCATTTTTTATAATTTTCAGAAGGCTGGCTCGGGTTACGGCTTTAGTGCCAAATTTTTCTCTGATTTTATCTAAAGAGTGAGTA
>NMQN01000874.1 GCA_003575245.1 Candidatus Atribacteria bacterium 1244-E10-H5-B2
TGAGTTTGAAGGGGCTCTCCCCATATCTTATTCGGGAGGAGCGTCTCAATTGAATATTTTTCAGATTTTTGAAACAGGGATTAAACCAATTACACCACCGGGAGAATCCTGCTTCTCAAATACAGTCACCCTAAATCCGGTTTTAGCGAGAAAGTAAGCTGCAGATAGTCCTGCCGGTCCTGCTCCGATAATAGCAACTTTTATATCCAGCTGCTTAGCAGTAACACGGTTTTTAGTATCGTAGGTGATTTTTCCCTGCTCAGCAGCAACCCTCTTAACCTCGCGAATACCGACCGTTCCTTCATAGTCAAGACGGGTACAGTTGTACATGCATTGATGATCGCAAATGTATCCGGTTATATTAGGAAGAGGATTTTTCAAATAGATAAGTTCCAGAGCCCTATCATATTGTCCACCACCTGCTAGCCGAATATACTCCGGAATATCCTGGCGAATAGGACAGGAGAGAACACAGGGAGCTATATAGCAGTCGGTCAGGGGTAATTCCCGGTCAATGAAAACTTTCTTCGTGCCTCTCCAATCTTTACGGTAATAATTCTCCCGAAGGACCTCTTCGGCTAATCGGTCAAGTTTTTCCACATCGATAACCTCGAGCTGCCTTCTCTCTTCAACCATTGGTTCTAATTTTCGAGCCATTTCTGCCATTCTCAGATAACCGCCCGGCTTTAACAGTTCAGTGGCTATAGTAATTGGTTTAATCCCTGTTTCAAAAATCTGAAAAATATTCAATTGAGACGCTCCTCCCGAATAAGATATGGGGAGAGCCCCTTCAAACTCACGCGATAAGCGGGAAGCCAGAGTAATGGTAAGGGGAAAGAGGATGCGTCCTGATAAATACATCTCCTCTCCGGGAAGAACACCAAGGATATTTACCGTTCCCAGTGTATTGGAAAGCTTTACTCCAAAATTACGACCACAGTCAACGGATAATTTATAAAGCCGTTTAAGCATCCCTATCGCATCATCCCATTGCAAGTCATTGGTAAAGGTAGATTCTTTAATATTTATATAATTAAATCCAAGCTCATCCAATATTTTTCTAACTAATTTATAGCCAAGTAGGGTCGGGTTTAATTTTACAAAGGCATGGAGCCTTTTTTCTTCCATAAGATATTTACAAATAGATTCTATCTCTTTGGGGGGACATCCGTGCATGGTAGAGAGAGTTACAGACCGGACGATATGAGGTGAAATTATACTGGAAATATTTTCCAGGTTTTTAACCTTTCCTCTAATGTGCAGAACTTCTGAAAAGTTCGTGTCCCGAATAAAAGAACTTAATTCCTCTAAGTAACGCTTGAATAACGGATGTCCGGAGGCATCGGTTAAACTGTTAATAAATAAGTCCATACGCGGTGTTTTAATTCCCTCCAGGTCATAGCCAACGCTCATATTAAAAATAAAAGAGCGTTTAGTAGTAAGTCTCATATCAAAAACTGATTCTATAAAATAAAGCAGTATCCATGCTTTTAAGTACTCATCATATGCCTGCTCCAGGGAAAGTTCGGTAGACCATTCGGTATTGTAGCCCTCATCTCGCGCATCAATACAGGGCTTATCAAATTGCAGGCTATCAAGTTTTTGTACGGTCTTAAGCTCAAAAAAACGTCCCCCGACCAAATAGGCAGCGATAATATTTGAGGTCAACTGGGTATGAGGGCCTGCTGCCGGTCCTACAGGGGTAGCACAACTTTCATCAAATACTTGAATACTTTTTCCATTTTCTTTAATAAAAAATTGAGATTCAGGTATCCCAAAAATTGTCCACTGCAACCGATATTCTTCAGTTATCCAATGAAGTAACTGCTTAAAGGGAACTGGCCTCATAATATCTCCCATTACTTTCTCCTCCTTATCACTATTTTACCATTTAAAGAATTCTCGTATCAATTTACTATAATCTCCTTTGCAAATCAGGTGGTGATTGCAGATAGAATTTTGCAGAAAATATTTTACATCTTCATTCATTCTCAATCTTATTTGAGTCCGACACAGGTTTTCTTTGCTTAAATTTTCAACAATCTTCCCACCAGACACGAAATATTCTTTGCCATCTCCGGAGAGTTTAAAAATGGTGGCTTCCCCTTCCCTGATATCTCCCTTTATCCCCACCCCTATTCCTGATTCGAAATGGGTTTTTAAACAAAACTTATCAGGCATATTCAGAGGCAAAGTACAGTGAGTAAAAATTATTTCATTTTTATCAATGTCAATGCTGGAAGGATTGGCCATAAAAACAGGCTCATCAGTTAGAAAGTGTAATATGTTCATAGATATAAGTGCGGGGACATCACCTTCGCATCCGGCAACAATTCCTTCATCATTTAATAATGATGTACCAAGACATCCTGAATTTTTATAAATCTCCAGCAGGTCAAAACATCTTACAGTAATACCGTCAAGTTTATATTTGTTTACGATAGCTTTAAACCCGCTATAAATTTTTAATGCTCCTTCTATTGATTTTTTATTAAATCCCTTTTCTCTAATATTTTTTAATTTAGGATGGGCAAAATGATGGTCCTGATCGATTTCTTTTACCAATTCATCCATTTTAATATCCATTAAAGAAATTCCTAAGGCATCTTTAACTTTATTATAATCTACGTCGCTGGCTATGAGCCAATCGGATGGTTTGCCGATAACTCCTAATTTAACGGAAAACAATTTATTTTTTACCTGAAATATTTTTCTTAGCTCTTTTATCCTTCTGGCAATATAATCACTATCCCCATGGATTATTTCAACCCTTTTCTTTTTTTGTTTTAAAAATGAGGCAATCTCTAAAGAGGCAGCTAAAGAATTATGTATACTACTGGATAAAAGAATGTAGGGTCTGTTTATTTGCTTAAAAATCTGTTCAAATTTTACTTCTGCTCCACCAGATTTTATAAAAATAAGGGGGAACCAATCTTTTTGGTTAAAATCTTTTAAGCTTATATCCTCAAACTTTTCACCTAATTTTTCTTCAATATCTGCTAAAAAACCTTGCAAAGTGCTATTAATATACCCTTCCCTATGCACATCTGAAATCAAGTTATATAATCCAATTTTCATTTTAAGTTTCCTTTCTTTTATGCATTTACTGCCTATAATCAGTAAATTAATTTTTCTTAATTATCAAAATTATAGTCCTTTATTTATATTCTACAAAATTAGCAAAATTCCTCTTTTTTTTCTAAAATAAATAAAGAATAATTATACTTCTTATTTTTTCTTTCTCTTTTTTCTTAGCGTAATATGCAATACTAATTTTTTCTGGCTTTTGTGTTTCGTCTTTGTCTTCTTTTTTCTATCTTTCCTTTCTCTTTCTTAACTCGATGCTGTTTTTACTCTATACTATCTTGAATCTTTCTTTTCTTTTTCTTTCTTGACTCGATACTCAATACCATATACTCGATACTATTTTTACTCGATACTTTAACATTTCCTCTTGTAAAGTCGTGCAATACAATTTATAATTATAATAGAAAATAACTTAAAAAGCTAAATTAGAAGGGAGCGGATAGGCTCTGGTGGGCCTTGCGGACTTCAAATCCGTGGGCGGTAATTAATTATAATTGCCGCGGTGGGTTCGATTCCTACCCCTCCCGCCATTAATTTTTCACTTCAAATACCACCAAAGGAGATAATCTTACTAATTGAAAAATAATACAGATACGAACAATAATAATAAAAATTTATTGCTATCAAAGATTCCCAGTGTAGAGATAATTTTACAAAATAAAGCCCTGCAACCTTTAATACTAAAACATTCCCGAAAAATGCTTACCCAAATAGTAAGAAAAGTTATCTCTGAAGAGAAAAAAAGTGCACATAAAAATGGCTCCCTGTATTCAGCGCAAGAAAGGATAAATAAAATTAAAGAATATTTTGAAAAAGAAAATTTATCTTTTTTACAAGGAGTAATAAACGGTAGCGGAGTAATTCTTCATACTAACCTGGGGAGAGCACCGCTTGGTAAAGAAATGCTTGCAGCAGTTCAAACCTCTTTGCAGGGTTATACTAATTTAGAATATGATCTTGAAGAAGGCAGCAGAGGAAAAAGAGGAGAAACTGTCGAAAAATTGCTTTGCGCTCTGAGCCATTCAGAAAAAAGTCTGGTGGTCAATAATAATGCCGGTGCGATATTTTTAATATTGAATACTCTGGCTAAAAATAAAGAAGTGATTGTCTCCAGAGGAGAATTGGTGCAAATCGGGGGAGGATTCCGTATTCCGGAGATATTAGAACAAAGCAGTGCTCATCTTCGAGAAGTCGGAACTACTAACCAGACTTTTATTGATGATTATGAAAAAGCAATTAATGATAATACTTCTTTAATATTAAAAGTCCATCAAAGCAATTTTGAGATGACTGGTTTTGTTCATCAAGCTGAAGTTAAAGAACTTAAAAAATTAGGGAAAAGATATAATTTACCGGTAATAGTAGACTTGGGCAGCGGAACATTTTTAAATACCGAGAATTTTGGATTAAAACACGAACCAACCGTTCAAGAAAGTATTAGAGCCGGTGCTGATATTGTTTGTTTTAGTACAGATAAACTCTTGGGAGGTCCTCAGGGAGGAGTTATTTGTGGTAAAGAAATTTATCTGAAAAAAATCTCGCAGCATCCTTTATTTCGAACACTGAGGGTGGATAAAATCACCTTAACCATACTCCAGGAAATTTTATTACATTATTTAAAGGAGGAGGCTGTAACCAAAATTCCCATTTGGAAAATGATTTCCCACCCCTTGGAAAAAATTGCTACTCGCAGCCAAAATATCTGCCAAAAACTGAAAAAAGAAGATATCCCGGCATTTACCAAAGATGGACAAACTGCTATAGGTGGGGGTTCTTTGCCCGGACAAACTTTGCCAACTAAATTAATAATGATAAAATCTCCCTGCCCGGTAGAAATTTTCTCAAAAGAATTGCGTTTATTTAGCCCACCACTTCTGGGAAGAAAGGAAAAAGAATTTTTTATCCTGGATCCTCGCTGCATTGACCCTTCTTCTGACAATTTAGTAATAAAAATCATTACATCAGTCTATTTTAAAATGAAATAAAAAGAGGTTTTTATGTTTGTTTTCGGTACAGCGGGCCATATTGACCATGGCAAAACTGCTTTAATCTATGCTCTAACTTCTATAGATACTGACCGTTTACCCGAAGAAAAAGAAAGAGGTATGACTATTGATCTGGGATTTGCCTGGATGAAGCTTCCTTCCGGAGAAAAAGTAGGAATAGTCGATGTGCCCGGGCACGAAAACCTTATAAAAAATATGATAGCCGGGGCAACCGGAATCGATGCAGTAATTTTAGTTATCGATGCCAATGAAGGTTGGATGCCCCAGACCGAAGAACATTTCCAAATCGTAGATTTACTTGATATAAAATACGGCATCATCGCCATAACCAAAATCGATTTGGTAGACCAAACCAGATTAAATTTTGTGGAAAAACAGATTAAAGAGAAGTTAAAAAACACCGCTCTGTTTAACGCGCCCATAGTAAAAGTAAGTACGGTAAAAAATATAGGAATTGACCAAATAAAATTAGCCATCCAGGACTTAATCCCTCAGATGAAACCAAAAAAAGATATCGGAAAACCGAGACTATTCATCGACCGGGCCTTTAATATTAAAGGAAGCGGAACAGTAGTTACCGGTACTTTGATAGGGGGAACTCTTCACCGGGGAATGGCGGTAACCATTTTTCCTTCTTACAAAAAAACTCGCATTAGAAATTTACAGACTTATAAAGAAACAACAGAAAAAGCCTTTCCGGGAAGCAGGGTAGCCCTCAATTTAGTAGGAATGGAAAAAAATGAACTGCACAGAGGAGATATTGTCTTTGGAATTAAGCAGATTAAAGCCAGCAAGAATATAGATGTCCAGATACAGCTTCTTCCCCAGCTTAAAAAATATTCTTTAACCAATAGATCAGAATTGTTTTTCTTCACTGGGACTAAAGAGATTTTGGCTAAAGTAATTCTTAACCAAAAGAAATACTTCGAGCCCGGTGAAACAGGATTTGCTCAACTTCGCTTTAAAGAACCGCTGGCAACTTATTTGGGAGACCGCTTTATCTTAAGAATACCCAGCCCTCCTAAAACCATTGGCGGAGGATTGATTATTGATCCTTTAGCTCACAAACACCATTTTAAGGATAAAGATATCCTTCATTTTTTACAAAAAAGAATAAAATTTGACTTGAGAGAATTAGTTTTAACTGAATTAAAAAAGAATATCTTTATTAAAAAAGATAATTTATTAATTAATAGCAATTATACTCATTCAGAAATCAGGGAAGTAGTTGAGTCATTGAAAAAAGAAGGTGAAATAATCACTACTAATTCCTGGCTGATTAATAAAAACTACTGGCAGGAGCAAAAAACAAAATTTATGAACAGGTTAAGCCAAGAATATGAACTTTATCCTTTACAAACAGGTTTTCCCTTAAATAAATTTCAGAGTTATTTCTATTATTTAAAACCGGAAATATTTAATTACTTAATAGATTCTCTGATTAATACAGATAAAATAGGTCTAAAAAAAGGAATAGTATTTTTTCTCTCTCGCAAACCTAAAATTTCTTTGCAGCAAAAAGTATTAATTTCTAAAATATTAAAAATTCTAAAAGATAACCCCACCAATCCTCCTAACGAAAAAACACTTATTTCCCAAATTGCCGGGAGCAAAGAAATAATAAATTTTTTAATTCAAGAAGGGGAAATTGTCAAATTAAGCGATGGAATTTTACTTGAAAGTAAAAATTATGTTATTATGAAAAACAAATTAATAGATTTTTTAAAAATAAACGGTTCTATCTCTATTGCCCAGGTTCGGGAATTGTTGGGAATAAGCCGAAAATATATTATCCCTCTGCTTAATAAGATGGATGAAGAAAAAATTACTCAACGTAAAGAAAATGTTAGAATATTAAAAACCAAACTTGGCTAATCTATCAGAAAGGAGAAAGAAAAGGTTTGACAGACAAAAGGAAACTAACCCAAATGGTTTCTGCTGCCGGATGAGCAGCCAAATTAAATCCTAAAAATCTCGGTGAGATCTTAAAAAAAATTAATGTTTTAAAAGATAATAATCTATTAGCCGGATTTGAAAAATATGAAGATGCGGCGGTTTATCGATTAAACGAAAACCGAGCTCTAATTTTTACCCTGGATCTTATTACACCAATAGTTGATGACCCGTATACTTTTGGGCAAATCGCAGCAGCTAATGCCTTGAGCGATGTCTTTGCCATGGGAGCAAATCCTTTAATGGCTTTAAATATAGTTTGCTTTCCCGAGAATAGATTAGATGATCTCGGACTTATTTTAAAAGGAGGAGCGGAAAAAGTCGCGGAAGCCGGCGCAATCCTGGTGGGCGGACATACTATAAAAGATAAAGAACCAAAGTACGGATTAGCTGTGATGGGATTAATTCATCCTCGGGATATTATCTATAATGATACTACTCAGGAAGGATTGGTG
>NMQN01000326.1 GCA_003575245.1 Candidatus Atribacteria bacterium 1244-E10-H5-B2
TTCTAGTTAAGTCAGTGGTTGATTTTATTAAAAAAATGGACGCGGTAGACTGGAAATATGAACTTCTTAAAGATTCTAAATAACTTAAAGTTTATGAATATATCTCTAACCTGTTCAGACACTTTCCTAAGTTGACTAGAAAATGAGGGAGGAAAAATAAAAATGAAAAGACTGACTCGAAATCATTCAATCTTTGCCATGGGTAAACAGAATCAGCCAGTGCTGTACGTCGATTCGGGTGAGAGGTTTATAGTTGAGACAGAGGATTGCTTTAGTCATCAGATTGTAGAATCTGATGATGTTCTTAATGATAACTTTGATTATTCACGGGTTAATCCTGCTACTGGACCGATTTTTGTTAATGGATGCCAACCAGGCGACACATTAAAGGTTACGATACATAAAATAGAGGTTGAATCTCGAGGAGTTGTTGAGGTATATCCCGGATGGGGTCCATTGGGAAATAAGGTAGAGAAAGCCGAGACAAAAATTGTCTCCATTTCCGAAGGTTGGGCAAAATTTGGTAAATATTTATTACCACTCCATCCAATGGTCGGTGTAATGGGAGTGGCTCCCGCTGGAGAAGCCGTTTTATGTGTGAGTCCGGGACCGCATGGTGGTAATCTAGATACGGTAGATATAGCAGAGGGAGCAGAAATATATCTACCGGTTTTTACAAGTGGTGCAAAACTTGCCTTAGGGGATGTCCATGCAATAATGGGAGATGGTGAAATTTGTGGAACCGGAGTGGAAATCAGGGCAGAAGTGGAAATAAAAGTAGAAATTTGTGAAAATTGGCAGCTTTCTAATCCGGTTGTCAAGACCAAAGAGAGTTATTTCTTTATTGGCAGTGGTAGGACAATAGAAGAAGCGATACAGATTGCCGCTGAAGAATCTGTAAAATTTATTCAGGAAAGAAATAATATTTCCTGGACAGAAGCGTACATGATGACAAGTATTGCCACAGACCTTTTGTTCAGCCAAGTCGTGAATCCGCTAAAGACGGTTAGAATACGTATCCCAAGAAAGATAATAGATGAGTAATTAATAAATTAATAATAAAATAGAGACACACTCCATTTTCTTAGACAATTATTATTTTACTTTTAAATTATATAGATAGGGAAGGCGTGCCAAGTCAATAATTCGGTAACTTTTATCGGAAAAACCTATAAGACCTGGGGAGTTTCTTAACCGGATGGTTGAGGCTTTTAGGGGAAAGCTAAACCATAGAAAAAACAGGATGTTCCTATTAAATTATAAAATTATAGAGAGGTATTAAGATAATATTTAAGAAAGAAATGAGGGTTATGATAGGAGGAAATTATGACGATCTATTCTCATTCTCGCCTGGAAACCTTTAAGAACTGTCCTTTAAAATACAAGTTTAACTATATCGATAAGATTAAAAGAGAAGAAGAGGGCATCGAGGCTTTTTTAGGTTCTCGCTTTCATGAGGTAATGGAAAAAATTTATAAAGACCTCCCCTTTAGGAAATACAGTTTGGATGAACTGCTGGATTTTTATGAGGATGATTGGGATAAGAATTATCATGATAAGATCGTTATTGCCGACAATGAAAGAAAAGCTAAGGATTATAAAGAAATAGGGAAAAGGTTTATAGAAGATTATTATAAGCGCTATTATCCTTTTAACCAGGGGAAAGTTTTAGGTATTGAACGTTGGGTAATTATAAATTTAGATGATAAGGGAGAATATAAATTAAGGGGAATTATAGACCGTTTAAACCAGACAAAAGACGGAACTTATGAAATACATGATTATAAGACCTCCAAATCTCTTCCGGAGCAGAGCAAAATGGACGAAGACCGCCAGCTGGCTCTCTATCAGATAGGGGTTCAAAATATGTGGAACGATGTTTATAATGTAGAGCTGGTGTGGCATTATGTAGCCTTTGATAAAGAGATAAGGTCAAAAAGGAGGGAAGAAGAGCTAGATGAATTAAAAAAAGATACCATTGATTTGATAAAGAAGATTGAAGCTACCCGGGAATTTTTACCTAATGAGAGCATTTTATGCGGATGGTGTTATTATAAAGATATCTGTCCTTTGTATAAACATGAATATATGGTTGGGAATCTGCCGGCAAATAAATATCTAAAAGATAGTGGAGTTAAACTGGTTAATGAATTTGCCAAATTGGATGA
>NMQN01000811.1 GCA_003575245.1 Candidatus Atribacteria bacterium 1244-E10-H5-B2
AAAGCATAATTAAAACCAAGAATCTGGCATTCCATGAATCAGTCATAACATCTTTTATCCAATCAAATGAAGTAGCTATTGCAGCTAATGGGTGCCCTCCGGTGAAAATTAAACCTCCTACCCAAATACTTATAAACAGAGAAAAAATAACCCGTTTTGTCCATATAGCCAAAGCAATTGCAACAAGTGGTGGAATAATTGACCAAAATCCAAACATTTTTTCTTTCTCCTTTTAAATATTTTTAATAATACTAAACAATTAATTCGATATTTTATTTGATATACTATTTTTTATAAAATAAACCACCCCTTTTTTTATATAAATATTTTATGTGCTTTTAAGAGATTTTCTTATCTTTCAATCACCTACCTTAATCTTTTTTCCTTATTTCTTCTTCTCCAATAAACATAATATCAAGTTTTGCTTAAAATATTTTTATATCCATCCTCTGGCTTTCATTGCTTTACTTATCTTGATCAAGGCATTAACCCAGGCAGCATTTCTAAGAGAAGTTTTCTTTCCTTTTGCTGTTGCAACGGTTTCCTTATAGGCTTTTAAAATTCTTTCTTTAAGCTTCTTATTAACAGTTTCTAAATCCCAGTAAGTATCGGTTAATCCTTGAGTACGTTCAAAACTACACACGATAGCACCACCACAGTTGGCTAACACATCGGGTATTATTACAACTCCCTTATTTTCAAGTATCTTTTCAGCTTCTGGTATAGTGGGTCCGTTTGCCCCCTCAATGATTAACTTTGCTTTTACTTTATTTGCATTTTCATCAGTAATAACACTCTGTACTGCTGCAGGTATTAAAATATCACAATTCGTTTCTAATAACTCTTTATTAGTTATTGTTACTGTCCCTGGAAAGTTTGCAACAAATCCGTTATCTTCAACATGTTTTGCAAGTTCATTTATATTAATTCCTTCCTCTGAATATATTCCACCTTTAATATCACTTACTGCTATAACTTTAAACCCTTCATTATAAAGCAATTTTGCTACGGTACATCCAACATCTCCAAATCCCTGAACAGCTATTGATATTCCCTTTGGCAATCCTAAATCTTTAACCGCTTCCTTAGTAATAAAAAATGCACCAGTTCCGGTTGCCTCCATACTACCTAAAGTACCATTAACTTCTGCAGGTTTGTCATTAACTGCTGCTGGACTATGGAATCCAACTATCTCTTCATACTCGTCAAGCATCCATGCCTGTGTCTTCGCACTAGTTCCAATATCGGCACCTGGTACATCAACCCAAACTCCTTTCATCGGTAATTTGCGAATAAAAGACCGAACAAGTCTTTCTAACTCCCATTCACTTAATTTTCCAGGATCAACTCTAACCCCACCCTTTCCTCCACCAGCAGGAATATCGGCAACAGCATGCTTGATAGTCATCCAAAACCCCAAAGCTTTTACAATGTCTAAATCTAAATTGGGTACGAATCTTGTACCATTTTTAACTTGTCCCAATGCATCATTATAATGAACTCTAAAAGCATTAAATATTCTAAGCTCACCGTTATCCATTTTCATAGGAATAGTAAATTCAAAAATGCGTTTAGGTTGACTAAGAATTTTAATTGCATTGGGCTCTAATCCCGCAATTTTCCCTGCGATGCGCAAGGTATTTAAAGCTGTTTCAAATGGATCGTTTTTCATTATTTTTTTCCTCCTCTTATTTGTTATATTAGTTTATTTAGGGTCTGGAAGAACCAAATCAGAAGGGCCATTCTTAGATAATTTTAATTGAGGTGCATGTCTTTCCATAATCTCTTGGAAAATAGCTGCTTCTTTGACTTTCTCTCTCATAAATTCTGCATGCCAACTCTCCTTTACCCAGGGTTTGTAAATATCAGCCTGACAAGTTCCTGGTTCAATCTTAAAGTAACAAGGTGAGGTAACTCTAGCAACCTCTGGAGCTTCATAAATTCTAAACATCCCCCCCTCTGCGTCTGTAATAAACATATAAATATCAATAGGAATATTAATTGCTTTTCGTATCCCTGCTAAAATTGGAAGGGAAACATCAGATGTAGGATTAATCGAATTAGCACCCATTTTTTCAATGATCTTAGCTCCAGCAGCACTACAGTACCCACCAAATGCAGACCATTTAAAAACTACATCCTTGGGTATAAAACCTTCTTCTTTG
>NMQN01000457.1 GCA_003575245.1 Candidatus Atribacteria bacterium 1244-E10-H5-B2
GCTACCTAAGTAAAAAATATGATAAACTAGTTGATAAAGAACAAAAAAGAAAGGGAATATTGATTGTGATGGAATTTGGTTTAATTTTATTAGGAATAATTTGTACTGTTATAGGGATAATTGGTTGTATTTTTCCCACAATTCCCGGACCTCCTCTTAGTTATGCTGCCCTTATATTGCTCCAACTTGCCAAAGAAGAACCTGTTTTTAATAAAAGCTTCTTAGTCAGGTTTGCTGTTTTTACTATTATGGTCTCCTTGATAGATTATTTTCTCCCTTTACTGGGAGCAAAATTATACGGTACTACCAAATACGGAATCTGGGGAGCAATAATAGGGATGATAGCCGGTATCATCTTCTTTCCTCCTTTCGGAATGATTTTAGGTATATTTATCGGTGCAATTGTAGGAGAGCTTATCGCCGGCAAAGAGAATTCAATGGCCCTGAAAGCCGGCATGGTTACTTTTATCGGAAGCATGACGGCAGTTTTTATTAAATTGTCTTTATCCGTTGTAATGGCCTTCTATTTTTTTATCTACCTCTTTAAGGGCTAAAAACAAAGGAGAAAAAAAGAAATAAAATGTTTATTCTGGAAACTAAAAAATTAAAATTGATTCCTCTTGATGCTCAGAATTTGAGATGGTCAATCGAAGACCATCGGAAAATGGAGAGGAATTTGGGAGTAAAAATTACTGATTCAGAACTGGAAGAACCGGTGAAGAAAGCTATGAGAACTTCTCTTAAAATGGTTTTAGAAAATAAGAAAGATTATCTTTGGTTTACCAGTTGGGAAATAGTATTAAAAGAAGAGAACAGAATAATAGGGGGATTGTGCTTTAAAGGCAGTCCTGATGAAAAAGGGAGAGTTGAAATCGCTTATGGAATGCAGGATGAATACAGATGCAAAGGATATATGACAAAAGCAGTAAAAGAATTGATAAACTGGGCCTTTAGCTTTAATAATGTTACCGAGGTTATTGCTGAAACAGAAAAAGACAATCTTCCATCCTGTAGAGTTTTGGAAAAAGCTGGGATGCAAAAATACCAAGAAAAAGAAAAGATGTTTTGGTGGAGAATAAACAAGATTTAAAAAAAATTTATGAGTAGACATCAAATTAATATTATAAAATGAATACAAAGGGGCAGGGCAGAAAAAATGATAATTAAAAATTTCAAACCATTTGAAGGTCAACATTGTGAAACAACCGCAACAGGCAGCTTGCTTCTACATCAAGGAATTAACTTATCCGAGCCCATGCTTTTTGGATTGGGCGAGGGATTGAACTTCATTATCTGGAATATGAAAACAATGGATTTCCCTTTCATTGGGGGAAGGATAAGAACGGATTTATTAACCCAAAATATTACCGGACACCTCAACTTGAAATTAAATGTCCTGGAAACATCTTCATTAAAAAAAGCCTGGGAAAATGTAAAAGAAAACATTGATGTAGAAATTCCCGTTGGAATAAAGCTGGATTGCTATCATCTGGATTATTTTACTAATAAATTTCATTTTGCCGGCCATTATGTGGCAATGTACGGATATGATGAAAATAATGCTTATATGGCTGATACCATTCAACAAGGTGGATTGGTTAAAACCTCTTTAAAAAACTTCGAGTTGGCCAGGAATGAAAAAGGACCTATGTCATCTAAAAATCTTTCTTATACCATTGAAGCCACTAATAAAAAATATGATCTAAGGAAAGTAATTATGCAGGCTATAGGTAATAATGCTAAAAATTATTTGGACCCTCCCATACAAAATATTAGTTATAGGGGCATCTTAAAGACCAGTAAAGAAATAATAAAATGGTTTAAGCGAAGCAAAGATGTTGAGGGAGATTTTAAAACAACTGCGATGTTAATGGAAAAAGCCGGCACTGGTGGCGCGTTGTTTAGAAATCTTTATAGAGACTTCCTAAAAGAAAGTTATCAGATATTAAAAGTAGAAGAAATAAAGGAATCCTACGAGATGTTTATTGATATCGCCCGGCTGTGGAGAGCAGTTTCAAAATTGTTTATAAAAGCAGGAGATACAAAGGATATCGAATACATCAATAAGGCTTCTGAAATATTGGTAGAATTATCGAATAAAGAAAAAAAAGCAATGAATATTTTGCTAAATTCATGTCAGAGAGAGGTCTTATAATAAAATTCA
>NMQN01000390.1 GCA_003575245.1 Candidatus Atribacteria bacterium 1244-E10-H5-B2
ATTAATGTGCTCCAAAATAGTCTCTTTGTAAAGCAGATACTTGAGCAGATACCATAACCGGGCTGGCCAGTTGAAGAACATAATCAAAGGCATTGCACATAGCCGGAGTAGGTACTTTTACCCAATGAGCAATCTCGATAAAGTTAGCTAATTTGTTAAGACCTTCTTTAACCGCTTCAGCAAATCGAGGAGCAGTTAGAAGATTGGGTAATTCTGGATTTTCTTCATAGGCCTTGGTAACTTCATCTAAAAACTGAGCCCGAATTATGCATCCACTTCGCCATCCTTTAACAACTTCTCCTAAATTAAGGTCCCATTTATATTCCTTGGAAGCAGCCTGCAATAAAGCCATACCCTGGGTATAAGAAGAAATCTTGGCCAAGTATAGGGCATCATGGGCAATCTTAATGAACTGTTCTTTTTCCCCCACATATTTTTCTTTAAAAATAGATAGTTTTTTTGAAACTTTTAGTCTTAAATCTTTGTTTTGAGACATCTCTCGGGAGAAAACTGCTGCAGTAATAGTAGGTATGGGAACTAATAATTCTAAAGCGCTTTGTACTGTCCAGGTCCCTGTCCCTTTCATCCTGGTAATATCAGCAGTTAAGTCAACTAAATACTCACCAGTATTTTTATCTTTTTCTTTCATGCTTTCCCCGGTTATCTCTATTAGGTAAGAGCGGAGCACATTATCTTCGCTATCCCAGCTGGTTATAATCTGGGCAATCTCCTCTGAATTCATATTTAAAGCATTTTTAAAAACCCAGACACATTCTCCAATTAACTGCATATCTCCGTATTCGATACCATTATGTACCATCTTTACAAAATGTCCTGCTCCATCGGGACCAATATAAGATACACAGGGAACACCATCATAGGATTTGGCTGCAATCTTTTTGAATATATCTTCTACCAGGGCATAAGCCTCTTTCTGTCCACCAGGCATTATGGCAGGACCTTTCAAGGCTCCTTCTTCTCCCCCCGAAATTCCTATTCCAATAAATAATAATCCTAAATCATTTAATTCCTTATTACGTCTTACCGTATCTTTGAAATAAGAATTTCCAGCATCAATGATTAAGTCACCTTTATTCAACAAAGGAATGAGCTTTACAATAAAATCATCAACCGGTTTTCCCTGTTTTACCAGTAAAATTATCTTCCGGGGAGATTCCAAAGAATTTACAAATTCTTCTAAAGAATAAGCAGGTAGAATATTTCTACCTTTAGCTGCTCCATTGGTAAAATTCTCTGTCTTGGCACTTGTTCTATTATAAACGGCTACTGAATAGCCCTTATCCTCTATATTTAAAATTAAATTTTGGCCCATTACCCCCAAGCCAACTAATCCGATATTTTGTTTTTTCATTTTTCTTTCTCCTCCTTATTTAGCCGTTAGTATTTAGTTAGACAGTTGTTCAGTTACCCGGTTTACCAGTTATCTAATTACATAGGGGATTTTTTATTCGAAACCTGTAACCTGTAACTCGAAACTCATCACTCATTACTTATTACAGTATTTATTAACTACATACTCGATACTATTTTATTCTGACTCCTAGCTCCTACTTTCTTAATTTCATCTCCTTCACGCGATACTCGATACGCGATACTAATTAGACTCCCGAAAAAGCACTAAATCCTCCATCTACAGGAACAATAATTCCGGTTACAAATTTTGAAGCATCAGAGGCAAGCCAGATGCATGCTCCGATTAAATCTTCCGGGTCGCCAAATTTATCCATAGGAGTGTGCGCGATTATAGTTTTGCCCCGAGGAGTTAAATTACCCTCTTTATCGGTAAGCAAAAAACGATTCTGACTGGTTAGAAAAAATCCCGGAGCAAGGGCATTAACCCGCAGGCTTTTATTATATTCTTGAGCAAAATGAACCGCTAACCACTGGGTAAAATTACTCACCGCTGCTTTTGCGGCGGAATATCCGGGTACTTTGGTAAGTGGGCAAAAAGCACTCATAGAAGAAATATTAATAATTGAGCCTCCTTCTTTATTTTCCACCATAATTTTTCCAAAGACCTGCGAGGGGAGTAAAGCCCCCCCAAAAAGATTAAGCCCCACCACTTTCTCTAAAGCTGAAAGAGGAAGATCAAAATATTTTAATTCTTCTGAAGTAGTCGCTTCTTTTGTATTTCC
>NMQN01000388.1 GCA_003575245.1 Candidatus Atribacteria bacterium 1244-E10-H5-B2
AAAATCAGGATTGATCCTGGGTGAGATTTCAAGAGACGCTGCTAACCTCAGGGCTTTAGTAATTCTCAAGGTTACTTCCTGTTTTAAGATGTCCATTTTATTGGAGGTTATAATTCTGTTTTTCTTAAGGTAATCCTCATATCCTCTAATACAGTCGATCTCTTGCCAGGCAGAAATCTCTTCTTTAGACCTATAAGATGATGCATCTGAGGGTGAATGACCTGAAATACGATAAGTGATGGTATCCAGAAGAACCGGACCATTCCCTTGGAGAAGAATTTTTTTCTTTCTTTCAATAGCCTCGGCCACTGCCAAAGGATTATAACCGTCAACTCGTTCAGCATGCAAGTTTTCAGGATTTACCCCGGCTCCTACCCGGGCAAGAATTTTATAACCCATAGTTTCACCCGAGGTTTGACCCCCCATCCCGTAGAAATTATTAAAGAAATTAAATAGAATAGGAGGAGCACCTCCAATATCTTTATCCCAAAGAGTGCGATATTGATCCATTGCAGCTAACATCATTGCTTCCCATACCGGACCACAACCAATAGAACCATCACCGATATTACAGATTACCATACCGGGTTTTCGATTAATCCTTTTAAAAAGAGCAGCACCTACTGAAATATCCGCTGCCCCTCCTACAATAGCATTATTGGGCATACTACCAAAGGGGGCAAAAAAAACATGCATCGAACCACCCAAGCCTTTATTAAAACCGTTAGTCCGTCCAAATATCTCTGCCAGAACTCCATATAGTACAAAATCTTGGGCAAGTGATTTAATACTACCTTTATGTTCCTTTTCTACTACTTTTAAGCAGGCTCCATTCATAAAAGACTTCATTATTTTAAGAAGTTCATTCTCCTCTAATTCATCTATAGCGGAAAAACACTTGGCTAAAACTTCTCCGTGGCTGCGATGAGAACCGAAAATAAAATCTTCGATGCTTAGATGTACACACTGACCCACTGCAGATGATTCTTGGCCGATAGATAGATGAGCAGGTCCTAAGTGGTTGTATTCAATTCCCTCATAAGATCCTTGAGTTTTTATGGAACTGAGCATAGCCTCAAACTCTCGGATTATAAGCATATCATAGTAAATCTTAAGGAGTTTTTCTCTTCCTAACTTTTTTATCTCTTTTTTTATATCTGATTTATATTGGTTTACCGGAATATCTTTTATTTTAAGAATCTGGGGCTTTCGAACCTTATTAGGATTAATAAACATAGATTTAGGCACAATCTTCTCCTTTCTACAAAAATTATCTTGCTATTTTCTAATAATGATCAAATCACATATCTTTCTCTGTTATTGTAATTTTACCTGTTTCAAATCAAAATTAGCTATTACCATATTAAGTTCCTGCAGGAATTTAGCTGCCGGAGCACCATCTACAGCACGGTGATCAAAGGTAAGAGATAAACCTATATATGGAATAAACCTTATTTCATTATCTTTCATAATTGGTTTAAGAGAAACACTGCATACACCAAGAATTGCCACCTGAGGAATATTTAAGATAGGCGTAAAACTTTCAATCCCCATCGTTCCAAGGTTGGTTACCGTAAAAGTCCCTCCATTAAGTTCATCCGGCAAGATAGTGTCTTCTTGACAGGCAGTATTTAATCGTCTTGCTTCTTTAGAAATTTCCTTTAATGATAAGAGGTGGGCATTACAGATTACCGGTACCATAAGTCCTCGCGGTGAATCTACGGCAATTCCTAAATGTACATGATCAAACTCAAGTATTCTATCCCTATGAAAATGAGCATTCAAAGCTCTATATTTGGGAAGCGTCTTTGCCACTGCATAAATTACCAGATCATTAATGGTAATTTTATTAAGGCCTAATTTGGTAGAACTCGATTTTAACCATTTTCGGTATGACAACAAGCTGGAAGCATCAACTGAGATATTCAGGGTAAGCTGAGCAGTACTCTGTAGGGATTTAAGCATTCGTTCAGAGATAAGCTGCCGTACTCCTTTCACTGGAATTTCCTTTATTGGCCCCGGAAAAGATATGCCATGTACTTTTGTGAACGGTTGTTCCTGTTCAGATATCGCCTTTTCTACATCCCTTTTAATAATCCTCCCCCCAGGGCCCGAACCGATAAGTTTGGAGAAATCAATTCCCTTTTTTTTCTGC
>NMQN01000043.1 GCA_003575245.1 Candidatus Atribacteria bacterium 1244-E10-H5-B2
TCGCCTTTTTAGAAATAAATTTTATAGCATATTTAAAACTCCAGAAGGTCTCTGGATATTCAGGGTAAACCAGAAGTATTTTCATATTAACCCTCCTTCTTAATTTTGTATCTTCTTTTAGATGAAGAAAAAAAACTTCATCTGACAAAATATTTTTTATTGTTGACTTATATTACCCCTTAGTGCTTCCTGCTGTCAAACCCTTAATTAAAAACTTTTGAAATATAAGAGCTAATATAATGGGAGGTAAAGAGGCTATAAATCCGGAGGCAGCTATTTGATCAAAGGCGTGGATATATTGACTTCCTAAAGCAGAAATAAATACGGGTATAGTTATAGAATTTGTGGTTTTAGTAAAAACCAGGGCTAAAACAAACTCATCCCAGGCTAATAAAAAAGTAAAAATTCCGGTAGCCACCAAACCAGGTGCGGAGAGGGGTAGAACGATCTTTATTAATGCCTGAGTCCTGGTACATCCGTCAATTCTTGCTGCTTCTTCCAGCTCAGTAGGTATAGTAAGAAAAAACCCTCTCATAATCCAGATAACAAATCCCAGAATAAAAGTAACATAAAGTATAATCAGGTTTATTTTGGTATCATAGAAATGAAAATTACTATTGGCCTGTATTAAATAATAATCAAAGGTACGAATAATGACAAAAAATGGGATAACCAAGGCTACAGTAGGTATCATACGAATAGAAATTAAAGACATAACGATATTATTTTTAAAAGGAAATTTTAATCTGGCCAAAGCATAAGCAGCCAGAGTTCCAAAAATCAAACAAATAATAGTTACACTGCCAGAGATAATAAGACTATTACGAAGGGCAGCCATGAACCTCTGGCCAATATGACTACTCATATCAAACATTGCTTGAAAATTCTTTAAAGTAGGGTTCTCAGGAAACCAACTGGTAGTTCGGTCTGAAATTAATTCCTTATAAGGGAAAAGCCCGGAAATAAACAGCCAGGTAAAGGGAGCAAGAGTCCAGACAACAATAAGAACAACTAATACATATAATATTATTCGAGAAATATACTTTTTTATCCTGGCTTTCCTAATTCCCATTTATTAAGCCTCCTCCGAATATAGTACTCTTACATAAATAAGGGATATTCCTAAGATAAATAAACCCACCAAGAATGAGAGGGCAGAACCTTTACCAAAGTGTAAAAATTTCATACCGGTTTCAAAGGTATATATACCTACCACCCTAATAGAGTATTGCATTAAAATATAAATAATATCAAAAACTCGGAATAATTCCATTGTTCTTAAAACCAAGACCACCAGTAATACCGGACGAAGCAGGGGTAAAGTTATGTACCAGAATTGATGCCAGGCATTCGCTCCGTCAATCCCGGCTGCCTCATACAAACTTTCTGGGAAAGTTTGCAGGGCAGCTAAAACTAACAAAGTAACCAGGGGGGTAACCTTCCAGGTGTCTGCCAGAATAATCATATTAAGAGCGGTACTTGCTCCTACCCATTCCATAAAATTGCCAATAAGGGGAATGTTTTGGAGGGGTACATCAAACCCCAACCAGACCTTATCATAGTCAGCTGGAAATATATGTAATACCTTCATCAAACCATTAAGAGCTCCAAAACTTGAACCGGCATAAATCCATTCCCACATACGAGCATTAACTACAGTAGGAAGCGCCCAGGGAAGCAATATGATAGATCTGACAAAAGACCTGCCTATAAAACTCTTATTAAGCACCAGGGCCATACTTATACCAAGAATCAATTCAATAACCAGGGAGACAACCGTAAAATAGCTAGTAACTCTTACCGCGCTCCAAAATAATGGGTCTTTTAAAAAATAATATATATAATTGCTAAAACCAATAAATTTAGTAGAAATACCTCCGATTATCGGCTCCGCTTTAAAAAAACTCAAGTAAAAAGCAAAAACAAGTGGTCCAATAACTACACATAGGATAATTAAAATACTGGGTAACAGGAGTATTAAGGCTAACTGTTTTGAACTAAGCTCTTGTCTTCTTATGCTCATAAAACTGCCCTCTTAATCAAGAGCCGAAGAGAAGGATTTATTATTCTCCCCCTCTTCGGCCTTATTCCTATTACAATCTTATTACAATCTTATAATCCCATCACCGCTTCAATCTCTGTTTTAGCTTTAT
>NMQN01000112.1 GCA_003575245.1 Candidatus Atribacteria bacterium 1244-E10-H5-B2
TTCACCCAATTTCTCAATGGCATCCCCGAATCCTTTTCGGGTTGGCACCATTTTCACCTTCATGGTCTCTGCTTTATTCCACCAGTAATCCCGGCTGAATTTGGGCATCGCCTTATCAATCTTCTGGTTGACTTCTTCCTGATATGCACAGGCCTTTTGAAAGAGGGCATCTACTTTTTCCTCATCAAAGCTTTTGGCTTTAATATCCTGTAAGGCCTTTTCCAATGATTCTGCTCCTTTTCGTCCATCCTTGGGGCATACACCATGATAACCGACTACATTTTCAGTATAGGATACTCCCTTTCCTTTGACCGTATGGGCAATGATGACTATCGGTTTACCTTTTAGGGTTTTTGCCTTCTCGAAGGATTTTAGAATCTCTGTCATATCATGGCCGTCAATCTCTATGGTATGCCAGCCAAAGGCTTGCCATTTAGCGCCAAGATCTTCCAAACACATCACTTCTTTGGTCGGTCCGTCAATCTGCAAATTATTTCTATCCACTATGGCTATTAGATTATCTAATTTGTAATGAGCGGCAGACATGGCACTTGAGTTACATCTAAGGATAGCAATATTTTTGCTACAGGGGCATCAAGGTCGGCAAATTGAATACCGCTGTTATCAAGACTTTCCTGTAAGAAAAAAGGGGCAATTTTATCTAAATTATTTAGGAGATTTTTTACCTTCATTTTTCCGCCCTCCTTCGGCCAATTAGGTTAATTGACTAAAACTATGTTATCATTATAGTATATTTTTTAATATTTAAAAATAAAATAATAAAAAATAAGGAAATTAATTCAATTAAGAGGAGACAAAAGATGAAAAGGCCGGAGTTATTAGCCCCGGCTGGTAATTTAGAAAAATTAAAGATAGCGGTTATTTACGGGGCTGATGCAGTATATTTAAGCGGCGAGAATTTTGGATTAAGAGCAGGAGCAAAAAACTTTACTCTAAAGCAATTAGCAGAAGGGATAAAATTTGCACATGATAGAGAGAAAAGAATTTATCTGGCCCTTAATATAATACCTCACAATGAAGACCTGGTAGGATTACCCGAATATGTAGTTAAATTAAAGGAGTTGGGTTTAGATGCAGTAATAATTTCAGATCCGGGGGTACTTAAGATAGTTAAGAATGTCATCCCGGAGATGGAGGTTCATTTAAGTACCCAGGCAAGTACTACTAACTATGCAGCGGTGAATTTCTGGTATGAACAGGGGATCAGAAGAATAATCTTAGCTCGAGAATTATCCCTGGAGGAGATAAAAGAAATAATAAAAAAATCTCTTCCTGGTATGAAAATTGAAACATTTATACACGGAGCTATGTGTATATCCTATTCGGGCAGATGCCTGTTAAGTAATTATATGGTAAGTCGGGATGCCAATAGGGGAGATTGTGCTCATTCCTGCAGATGGAGATATTATCTTATGGAAGAGACAAGACCGGGAGAATATTTTCCGGTATATGAGGATGAGAAGGGGGCTTATTTTTTTAATTCCAAAGATTTATGTATGATAGAACACCTTCCTTCATTGATAGAAGCAGGAATCTCTGCTTTTAAGATTGAAGGCCGAATGAAGAGTTCGTATTATGTGGCTACCGTGGTTAAGGCTTATCGGCATCTTATTGATAGTTATTTTTCAAAACCGAAGGAATATTTTTGTGATGAAAAATGGTTAGATGAGATAAAAAAAGTGAGCCATAGATATTTTACTACCGGATTTTATTTTGCTAAACCAGGCGGCAAAGAACAAAGGTATGATAGCAGTGCTTATATCAAGACTTATGATTTTGCCGGATTGATACTTGATTATAATTCAAACAATCAGATAGCTACCATAGAACAGAAAAACAGAATATTTGTAGGAGATGAGATTGAAATATTTGGCCCGGATGATGATTTTTTCACCCAGAAAATCGAGAAAATGTGGGATGAAGAGGGGGAAGAAATAGAAGCTGCTCCCCATGCTAAGCAAATTATCAGAATGAAAATGGCCAAGCCAGTAAAACCCTGGCATATAATAAGAAAATTTAATGAAACTTAGACATTATTAAATTATCTAAACTTCCCTACATATTCCTTTCTAGTTTTTATCTAAAAATAGATATGATTTTTAGATGATTATTGCCGTTAGCATAAACCTTCC
>NMQN01000712.1 GCA_003575245.1 Candidatus Atribacteria bacterium 1244-E10-H5-B2
CTTGAAGAAACGAGCGTTGATTCAAGTCCCATCTTTGCCAGATGAGCAGCAAGGTTAAAGGGGGCGCCGCCAATATAAGGTTTGTTCTCTATAATATCCCAGAGAATTTCTCCAAACAACAATGCTTTCACTTTTTTGCCCCTCCTTTCTTCAAGTTTAGATTTAGGTGTATATTGTCTTTATATATAATTAATTCTACAAATTTTTTAAAAACCCTCTTTTTTTATTAAAATTAGGTAAAAATTTTTTATTTTTTATTGAAATACATGCAAATTGATTAGCTGCCCTGTTAAATTAGTCGTTAGTGAATAGTTAACGACCAGCGACTAACGACTAATTTGACTTGCGAAAAACATAAAAAGGAATATAATTAAGAAAGATTTTTAATTAAGGAGGGATGATCTTGAAAATAAAAGAAGTTATGATCCCAGATTTAACTTCCGTCTCTGCCGATACTCCGATAAAAGAAGTTGTCAAGATTATGAGTCAACAGCGTATGGTGGGATTACCGGTTGTAGATAATGATCAAAATGTCATTGGAATAATTACGGAAAGCGACGTCACCAAAGCCTGTTTACCAGGATATTACAAAGAATTACGAAATCCATCTTTTATCCCTGATTTCGATCAGTTTTCCCAGCAAGCTAAAAAGATTGCCCATTTACCGGTAAGAGATTTTATGACTACTACGGTCTATTCGGTGGAAGAGGATACCAGCCGAACCGAGGCAGCAAATTTATTATTCAGAAAACATCTAAGGATAGTCCCGGTAGTAAGAGCAGGTAAATTAGTAGGAATATTGACCCCTCCATCTTTATGTAAGAATGCAATGGAAGAAGATTAGATTGGGAAAGGAATAATTAATGAACCAAGCGCTTATAGCTTTAATAATATTTATAGCTACTCTTGTATTTGTCAGCCTGGAAAAGATTAACCGCACCGTTATTGCCTTAAGCGGAGGTCTTCTTTTTATACTGTTAAAAATATTAACTCAACATGAGGCTTTTTTGGCCATAGATTTTAATACTATCGGCCTACTGACCGGAATGATGGTTATGGTCTCTATAATCAAAAGAACCGGCTTATTCCAATATCTGGCAATTAAAATATCTAAGCTTGCTCATGGAAACATCTTTTACCTTTTGTTTTTTCTGAGTGTTATTACCGGAATCCTATCCTCGATTCTGGATAATGTCACCACCATAATACTAATTGTGCCTATAACTTTAGCTATCTGTGAAAACTTAGAAATATCTCCTGTGCCTCTAGTGCTATCTGAAATATTCGCTTCTAACATAGGAGGAGCAGCAACCCTTATCGGTGACCCTCCTAACATTATCGGAAGGCCGACTCTAAAAAAATCTTTGAAGGTGATTATTTTCCCCTGCCTTTTTAATATATTTATTCCTACTAAATTAGCAGCTGCCGCTATAAAAGTTCCATTTCCTCCCAGACAGGCACCCAAGGATAAGGCCCACCAGACCGGGTTGAGGTTAAATGAAGTTACTGCCCCGATATTATGAATTACCGGGACCATAGAGATGGTATAGGAGATATTATTAATAAAAGAACAGGTGATTCCCGAGACCCACAAAACTGCCAGAGTAGTAAGGGTAAGATTTCCTTTGGTTAGGGCAATAATTTTGTTGCTCAGCCATTGAATAATTCCCACTTTCTCCACTCCTGCTATTACCACGAAGAGTCCGATAAAAAAGAAGAGAGTAGACCACTCTACTTCCAAGAAAGTTTCTGCCGGGTCTATGTTACTGACCAAAAGTAAGAGAGTTGCTCCTGCTAAAGCCACTGTAGCCGCTTCTAAACCTAAATTATGATGGAAGATAAAGATTGATATGGTTAATAAAAAGACTATTAAAGATTTTTTTAATAGTATGGAGTCTTCAATTGCTTTCTTTTCATCGAATTTTTCTACTTTCTCCCAGGCTTCCTTAACATTTTGCGACATTTCCTTTTTATAAAATAGCCTGACAAAGAACGGCAAGAGAAGTAATAAAATCAGGGCGAAAGGTGCGAGATTTATAATAAAATCCATAAAAGACAGATGGGCTGCACTTCCGATTATTATGTTAGGAGGGTCACCGATAAGGGTTGCCGCTCCTCCTATGTTAGAGGCGAATATTTCAGATATTGCCA
>NMQN01000739.1 GCA_003575245.1 Candidatus Atribacteria bacterium 1244-E10-H5-B2
AACGCCATGGTCTTTTACCAGATGGCAGTAAAAAAAGTCATTACTATATTAATGAATCAGTAGGTATCGCCACAGGTATGCTTATTACTGCTGTCCACCATGCTGGACTTGTTTGTTTAACTTATACGCCCGGTAAGATGGGTTTTTTGAATCAGATTTTGTCCCGACCTTCCAACGAAAGACCCTTTTTAATCCTGGTAGTTGGATATCCAGCCAAAGATACAATTTTACCTAAAATAGCCAAAAAGTCGTTGCAAGATGTTGCCAAATTTATTTGAAATTAAAATAATAGAAAGGGATAGTAGGGGATAGTGGGGTCAGGCTAAACCCATAGCAGATAAACTCGAGAAAAAAGGTGGGAGTCTAATAATTCCGCCTGAAGGATTTTTCGTAATAGGTTCTGAAGGTCCACTTAAAGATGGCGAACTTGAACGAGCTACGGACTGGGTAAGCTAATCATGAAAACACTATAAACGCCTAATTCCAAAGGATACTGAGTTAAAAGAAGATTTATTAAGATTTATTAAAGATGTTGATGGTGAAGTAAAATAGGAATTATTGAGCAAGTACAACTGTCCCTTTGGCATCTTGTTTAGAAGAATAAAAAGAGGGAGTGATTACTATTGGTTGAAATCCGCGAACTGGGAAGAAATAAAAAAGAGTTGATGCAGTTTATCAATTTTTCCTGGGAGATTTACCAGGATGATTCTAATTGGGTAGCACCATTAAAAAGTGACCTGCTTAAACTATTTTTAGGTTCAGATATTTCTAAAAAACTCAATTGTGGACCTTATACTTTTTTTATGGTATTTGAAAATGGAAAACCTTTAGCCAGGGCTTTAGTTGGTATCAATGAGAAGAGGAATCTGAAAAAGAATATTAATACCGGTTATTTTAGTTGCCTTGAAACTGTCAATTCTACGAAAGCTGTTAAATGTCTAATGGACCATGCTATCAATTGGTTAAAGAAGCAAGATATTAATAGACTTATCGGGCCACTTTACCCTAATGACGATGTTGATAATAGGGGATTGTTAATTGAAGGATTTGATAGCCCACCTGTACTGATGACCTCCTATAATTCAACCTATTACCAGCAGCTATTAGAAGAATATGGATTTAAAAAGGATGCCGATTTTTTTGCTTATTATTGTGATAATTTTGATATGGCCAGAGCAAGAGTGGATAAAATTGCCTCCTTTGCAATGAAAAAATATCATTTCCGGATTGATAGAATTGATCTAAAACAGTTAGACCGGGAGATAAAAGACATCATAAAAATAATTGAATTAATCGTTGCCCATGGCCAAGAGGAAGAGAATGGTTTTGAGTATTCAAGTCCTCCTTCTTATGAAGAGTTTTCTTTAGAGGTTAAAAAATTGTTACCTTTTGTAGACAGGGATC
The DNA here is from genome assembly GCA_003575245.1 of Candidatus Atribacteria bacterium 1244-E10-H5-B2. The sequence goes on from NMQN01000739.1 coordinate 1,405, forward strand.
TTATCTATATTGCCCGTTCCGGAGGTGCTCCGATAGGTTTTGTTTTGGCTTTACCAGATTATAACCAGGTATTAAAAAAAATGAATGGTAAATTATTGCCTTTTGGATTTATTAAATATTTATGGTATAAGAATAGGATTGACGGGATAAGGGGATTTGCTCAATATGTTATTCCCCGATTTAGAAATAAGGCGGTCAATGCGGCTATTTTTCAGAAAATATTATTGGCTGCCGAAAAGAAAAAATACCGTTATATAGAGGGTTCTTCCATCAATGAAAATAATCTAAAATCTCGTAGAGTTTTTGAAAATGCCGGGATTAAGCCTTATAGGATTTATCGGGTTTATCAAAAAATATTTTAATAGAAAATATTAGGATCATGAGTATTCCTGCTCAATAATTTGCTAACTTTTTTTAAATTTTCATAACCTCTACGAGTAGATTTTGTAATTTGAAATCAGGGAAAATTGGTACAGTTGGTGATGTCCAGTATTTTAATAATTTTTCTATTTTAAGGAGGATTTATACATGGAAAAACAAGATGCCATTAATCAAGGATTGGAACTGGTGAATAGGTCAACAATTGCCATGTTGGGTACTAATGGTGAAGATGGTTTTCCCAATATTAAAGCAATGCTGAAAATGGAAAACCAGGGATTAAAAAAGATTTGGTTCAGCACCAATACCTCATCAAAAAGGGCAGAACAAATTAAAAAAAATTCCAAGGTATGTGTGTACTTTGTGGA
>NMQN01000656.1 GCA_003575245.1 Candidatus Atribacteria bacterium 1244-E10-H5-B2
TTTGTTTCTGTAATCGGAAGACTGGCTGTATGTATGAATTCAATTAATTATCTATGGCCTGAAATGCTTGAAGCTCCAGATGTTTACAAAAAATTTACCATAAAAGGAGATTACTTAGGAGGATATGGTTTTGCTCCAGCCCACTTTTATTCAGCGGAAGAACTAAAAAAAGAATTTGAAGGTAAAACAAAATTTCTAGAAATGGTTGGGCTGGAAGGAATTTTTTCAACTCATCCAAGAAGATATAATAGAGTCTACAAATTGAGAAAATACAACAAAATTTTAAGGGAAACACATTTAAAAACTTGTACACATCCTAGCATAGTGGGAATTAGTGAACACTTTATGATAATTTGTAAAAAATAATTTCCTAGTGATCCCTCGTGACTCTCCGTTTGCTTCGCTGACTTTGGGGCTAACGCCCGTACCTAACAGCCGATAAACGGTTAAGCTAGCAAGATTGTTTCACTATAACTTCCTTACGGAAGCATCGTTTATCGACATCCGTTAGACGAAATACCGAAATATTGGAAGGATGAGAAAATGAAATTAATACCAATACTATCAATAGGATTATTTAATGCCTGGATTCCCCTCATATTATACTCAATCATAGTATTCGGGCTAATGTTTACATTTACAAAAGATATCCGTAAAAAATTTTTTAATCGAAGTAATATACCCAGAAGATATTTGCCTGTTGTTGTAATACATAAATCAATCTCACTATTTCTTATTATTTTATTTTTTCTTTCACCAATAGCCATCAATGTCCCAACATTAGCAACTGGTAGCTTCTTATTTATTGTTGGTATTTCAATAGTGATTTCAGCAATGTTATCATTTAGTAAAGCACCCATTGATGAACCAGTAGTATCAGGTTTATACAAATTTTCCAGGAACCCTCAAGATGTAGGTGTTTCAATTGTAATTTTAAGTATATGTATTATGATAAACACAATAAGTTTATTAATTCTTTTTCTAATCAATAAAATATTATCGCACGCATTGACGCTTTCAGAAGAAAATCAGTGTCTATTTAAATATGGAAAACCCTATGAGGAATATATGAAAAAAGTACCTCGCTATTTTATATTTTAGTTATTTAGCGAGAGATTTCGGTACTTCGTCTAACCATGATTTTCCGGGCTTTGGCGCTATCGCACTTCCGGGTTTCGACACATTTGCCCTCCCCAGGGGGTTGGACAAATGTCATCAAACCGCGTCCGGTTATACACAATCAGCTTCGGGAGGATGTAAAGAATGAAAGATAATAAAGTAAAGAATCTCATCGGGTGCTGCGGCCTATACTGTGGTCTATGCACTAAATATCAGTCAAAAGCCCCAAGTAGATGTATCGGTTGTAAATTGGGTGAACAACATTCCTGGTGCAGTATCTGGAACTGCTGTGTAAAGAAGCACGGATTTGAGATTTGTACTGAATGCAGTGAAATATCTAATTGTGCCATCTTCTTAAGGAGAAAAGTTGCGGAATGGACTCCGGCTGCTGACAATTTACGCCAGATTAAAGAAGTCGGTTTAGAAGATTGGTTAGAAGGACAAAAAGAAAGACAAATATTGGTTGAAGAATTACTCCGGCGTTATAATGAAGGACACTCAATGAGTTTTTACTGCAAAGCATGTACCAGAATGCCCATCAATCTGATTAATCAGGCAATAAAAGAAGCGAAAAAGAAAATTGTGAGTGAAAAAATAGATAATTCTGATATGAAATTGAAAGCAAGAATCTTTAAATCAACCATTAAAGATATAACCGTAGAATCTAATATCAATATGGATTAAAAAGAATAGAAATACCCCTTCGCCGACAGTATATAACACAGCATATATTGAAAAAGACTAATTCTTTTAACCGCTGATGGCGATACAATAAGGTAAATATATATTCTTGAAATATGACAAACGAAACGTCCTCTTGTCTTTGAGTGATTAAAAAAATCGAGGGAGAAGATGAAAAGTGACATTGCAAGATCCCCTAATATGTTCATAATGTTCTGCAGACAACGGTTCTATGTCACCTTTTTTAATTGAATAATTACCCAAAAAGGGAGAAAAATAGAGGAACGGGAAAGCCGATTTTTAGCTAAATAAGGCAGATAAGTATATATAGAATTAGAGGATTACCAGTTTTTATAGGAAAAAATGTTAAGGCTCTAAAACGTAGAAAATATAAGGGTTTCTGCGTTTTTTTGTTATATGGGATATCAGTAGTGCTTCTAAAATATGGAGAAAATGAGGCAAAAAAGGGCTAAAAGTTGCATTTTTAAGGGGCTGAAAACCTTGCAATATAAGGCTTTCAGAGAAATATGGTCATAGCAGCGTTTCTTGAGGTGTCCTAAGGTGTTTGTTCATATTTTTGAAATAGACGTTTAAAGTAGCTTAAAATGGCTTATTTTGGATATAGGCTAAAACCCTTATCATATAAGGCTTTCAAGAGGCTATTTTCCCACAGGTTTTACACATTTTCCCCATTTGTAAGTAAATATTGTTAGTTTTAATCCCTCTGTCATTGCTTTCGAAGAAAGCGCGGCTATCTCATCTCGCAACTATTTTTAAAAAAAAGAAGGATTTTTTAAACCCTTTGCCTTATTTTCCTGAAATATTTGTTAAAGTAATAATATATTACATAAACTTGTAATAATAAGAAACATATGTTATAGTATATATGTTATATGATTTTAAAGGAACGAGGTGTAATAAAATGCCTACATTATATAAGAATTTAGGTTTTAAAGTTAAAAAATTAAGAGAGAAAATAAATATATCACAGTCCAGTTTGGCTGAAGTATTAGATGTAGATCGGGTGACCATTTCAAAAATTGAAAACGGAGAAAGAAAAATATATGCAGAGGAAATAAAAAAGCTTTCTGAGTATTTTAATATCTCTTCAGACGTATTGCTTGATTTAAAAGAAGATATAGAAGTAATCATTGAAAAAAATACAACTAAGCAGAAACCAAAAAAGGAAATACGAATAAGTATTCCCCAAAAAAATCTGCAGAAATTCAAAGAAGTATTGCTTTATATACTAAATAAAATTGGGGCAAAACCAAATATAGGAGAATCGGTATTATACAAACTGCTTTATTTTATTGATTTTGATTTTTATGAAAAATACGAAGAACAACTTATTGGAGCAACCTATATAAAAAATCATTATGGTCCTACTCCCAGGGAATTTATAAAAATAGTTAAAGAGATGGAAGGCAAAGACCTGATTAAAGTGAAAGACAGCTATTTTAAACATCCTCAGACTAAATATTTATCTAAAAGAGAATCGGATTTGACCCTGCTAAAAGCTCATGAAATAAAAATGATTGACAGCGTATTAGATAGATTATCTGATATGAATGCCATAGAAATAAGTAATTATTCCCATAAAGATGTACCATGGTTAACGACTAACAATGGAGAAATAATAGATTATGAATCTGTATTCTACCGCACAAAACCCTATTCGGTGAGGATCTATATTGAAGAAAATATTTAATGAAGTGTTAATGCTTCCTGATTTCATGAAAGATTTTAAAAAGTTAAAGAAAAATTATCCTACCTTAAAACAGGATTTAGAAGTATTTGTAAGTAACCAGCTTAAATTATCTCACAAATTAAATATTGAAAATAGCGGAATTGTCCAAATTTCAGGACTTTCCATATCGGAACCCAAAATCTACAAAGCCAGAAAATTTGCCTGTAAATCATTAAAGGGAAAAGGCTCTTACAGTGGGATAAGGATTATTTATGCGTATTTTGAAGATGATGACCGAATAGAGTTTGTCGAAATATATTTTAAGGGAGATAAAGAAAAAGAAGACCGAAAAAGAATTCTAAAATACTATTCAGATGAAAAATAAAAAATTCATGCAGTATAAAGTGATTTAACCATAAATCTCTTTGGATTTTACTAAGGGGTTTTTTATTACTTAAAGCTTTTTATAAAAAAAGAAGGGCTTTGTAAATCTTTTGTCGTATTAGTATTAAGATGTAGAAAAATTGAAAAAGATTAATTCTTTTAACCGTTGGTGGCGATTCAATGAGGTAAATATATATTTTTGAAGCGTGACAAAGAACCGTCCCCTGACACGTAAATCCGCGGACCGTTATGCGACCCATCGCTCAACTTGGGCGTTAATGCTATAAATTAAGGAGGTAAAATGAAAATTTTGGTTCTCTATTTTTCCAAGAGTGGAAACACAAGAAGATTGGCTGAGGCTGTAGTTGAAGGTGTAAATGCGATTACGGGGGCAGAAGCTGTATTAAAAAAGACAGATCAGGTTACAAGAGATGATTTTCTGGAAGCAAGCGCGATCATAGCCGGTTCTCCTGTATATTTCGGGACAATGGCTGCTCAATTAAAACAAGTATTTGATGACTTTGTCAGTATTAGAAAGAAGATGGAGAATAAAGTTGGGGCAGTGTTCACAACATCAGGAGATGTTACTGGAGGAAAAGAAACTACCATGTTTTCTATCATTCAGGCTTTTATGATTTATGGTATGATCATCGTTGGCGATCCCATGGCTGCAACTGGACATTACGGGATTTCATGTGTGGGCAAACCTGATGAAAAAACCATGGAACGGGGCAGGCTTCTTGGAAAAAGAGTGGCCGAACTTGCCCTTAAAGTTGTAAAATAGTGAGAATTTTAAAACTCGGTTGCAACATCTGGAAAAGCTAAAGGTTCTTTTGGAAGTAAAAAGATTTGACCCCGGTAAATCGATTGGCGTGCATTACACTACAGTGAGCAGAGTGATTAAAAAAATCGAGCTGGGAGATGAAAAGTGATATTGCAAGACTTGATCCCTTAATGTTTCTAACGACTAATACATTTCGCAACTATTTTTTAAAGAAAGAAGGATTTTATAAACCTTTGTCGTATTAATATTAAGGTGTAGAAAAATTGAAAAAGATTAGTTCTTTTAACCGCTGGTGGCGATTCAATAAGGTAAATATATATTTTTAAAGTGTGTCAAAGAACCGTCCCCTGATACATTGGATAACGAAGGTGAAAATACCGGAGGTTGATCAATGTTTAAAGTTTATAATACCATAACACGAACGACAGAGAAATTTATAACAAGAGAACCAGGAAAGGTTTATATGTATAATTGTGGTTTAACACCTGATAATTACCCACATGTTGGGCATGGAAGATCTGCTGTGGTTTATGATATTATTCATAGATATCTTGAGTTACTTGGCTATGAGATAATTCATATTTCAAATTTTACAGATATTGATGATAAAATTATTAAAAGATCAAAAGAGCTTAGTATTTATTTTAAAGATTTGGCGGAGAAATTTGCAGAGATTTATCTTAGAGATTTAGAAAAACTCAATGTAAAACCTTTATGTAAGTACCCGAGGGCAACCGAACATATTAAAGAAATCATTGAAATGGTAAAAGTTCTTCAGGAAAAGGGATTTGCTTATGAAATATCAGACGGGGTTTACTTTGAAGTGAGTAAATTTAAGGATTATGGCAAGCTTTCCCGCAGGAACCTTTCAGAACTAAAGAAAGGTGCAAGGGTAGAGGTTAATCCAGAAAAAAGAGACCCTCTTGATTTTGCATTATGGAAAAAAGCCAAAGAAGGAGAACCTTCATGGGATAGTCCATGGGGCAAAGGGAGACCTGGATGGCATATTGAGTGTTCTGCGATGACCCTTTATTATTTAGGAAATTCTTTTGACATTCATGGAGGTGGGAATGACCTCATTTTTCCTCACCATGAAAATGAGATTGCTCAGTCGGAGGCATACACTGGGAAACCTCCATTTGCAAGATATTGGATTCACAATGGAATGGTTGAGGTTGGAAAAAGTGAAAAAATGAGCAAATCTTTAAAGAACTTTTTCGTCCTTGACGAATTATTAAAACACTACGATGGAAATATAATGAGACTTTATTTTATTTCTGCATCTTATAGAAAGCCCTTGAACTTTGATTTAGAAACTCTTGAACTTGCAAGAAAAAATTATGAATATTTTGTAAAAAGTATTGATTCTCTTCGAGACACTGTTAATAAAAAAGTTTTAGGTGACCCTGTTTTTAAGGCTGATATCATTAATAAAATTTCAGGATGGAGAAAATCTTTCATTGATGCAATGAGTGATGATTTTAATACTCCTGTTGTAATAGCTATTATTTTTAATATCTTCAAATTTGTAAATATAAATAGAGATAAGCTATCGTCTGAAGAAGCTTCAAAAATTGAGTTATTATTGGAAGAGATTTTTAATGTACTGGGATTCAAAAAGATAGAGAAAAAAGTAGAAATGGTAGCCTCTTCATTTAAAGAAGAATTAGTCAGCGTAATAGAAAGACTATCTAAAGAAGAAGATTTAAGAGAAGATTTGTCTGGGATTGGTGCAAATCTTGATTTAGAAAAAACCATTAAAGCCGTCATTGAGCTAAGATTAGACTTGAGAAAGAAGAAAGAATTTAAAAAAGCTGATAAAATAAGAGATGCTCTTAAGAGTATTGGTATATTACTTGAAGATAGCAAAGAGGGCACTACTTACAAGTTGGTGCATACAGATGGGAAATAAAGAAGAATATTTTATCGTTGGGATTATCATGGGGATGGTTCTTTTGACACTAAAATATGACAGTGGTTCTGTGGCACATTTATTGATTAAATAACTAATTAATAAAGAGAAAAACAGAGGAACAGGAAAACCGATTTTCGGCTAAATAAGGCAGATAAGTATATATAGAATTAGATGATTATCAGTTTTTATAGGAAAAAATAGCAAGGCTCCAAAACGTAGAAAATATAAGGCTTTCAGCGTTTTTTGGCTATATGGGATGTTAGTAATTCCTCTAAAATATGGAGAAAATAAGGCAAAAAGGGCTAAAAGCACTATTTTTAGGAGGCTGAAAGCCTTGCAAAATAAGGGTTTCAGCGAAATATGGTCACAGTAGCGTTTCTTGAGGTGGTCTAAGGTGATTGATCATATTTTTGAAATGAGCGTATAAAGTAGCTTAAAATGGCTTATTTTAGATGTAGGCGGAAAGCCTTGTTTTATAAGGCTTTCAAGAAGGTATTTCCCCACAGGTTTTACACATTTTCCCCATTTGTCATTCCCGCGAAAGCGGGAATCTATCTTCTCTTTTCCATCTGAATACTATTCATTTACAATTAGCACATCCCGCAACTATTTTTTAAAGAAAGAAGGATTTTATAAACCTTTGTCGTATTAATATTAAGGTGTAAAAAAATTGAAAAAGACTGATTCTTTTAACCGCTGGTGGCAATTTAATAAGGTAAATATATATTCTTGAAGTGTGTCAAAAGAACCGTCCCCTTGACCCCGATAAACCTTTTCAGTAAACAGAGCGATTAAAAGAATCGAGCGGGAAGATAAAAAGTGATATTGCAAGACTTGACCCCTTAATATGCCGGATATAAACGAGTTATGTGAAATGGTGCGATGTAATTTTTTCACAAGG
>NMQN01000023.1 GCA_003575245.1 Candidatus Atribacteria bacterium 1244-E10-H5-B2
AGTTAAGACCATTAAAGAATAAGGGATAACCGGCTATGACAGGTTACTTTACATAATATTATTGAGGGCCCGCTTTTACCCGGATAAAAAAAGAGAGTATTTCTACCCCCTGAATTTCCTAATATATCCTAATATAATTTTTCTTCTTGTTCTCTTAAAGCCCTTAAACAATAAGAGCTTTGATATAGCCAGGCAATTTTATAATTTATGAAAAATTTTAACCGCTTCACAGAATTTATTTATATAAGGATCAGTTCTATTGCTTTTAAAAACTTGCTTTAACTTGCTTTTAATGTAACCTTTTATTACATTCCCTACCCCCTGAATTTTCCAGTATATTCCAGTATAATTTTTCTTCTTTATCTTTTAAGAAGCCTAATTTATAAGAGTTCTAACATCAGCCAGGTATTTCTATTTTTACGAAAGATATTTAGTAGTTCTGTGGTAGTTCTGTAGTAGTTCTGTAATAGTGCAATTTACCCTTCTAAGTGCCTTTCTACCCCTGTTATTAGCTTACCAGCTATCAACCCCTTACATACCCCCCTATATAATTTATTCTTATCTTTCCTTTCTATCTCCGGCTTTTGAATACTTCAATATTATTGCTTTCCGAAATTCTATAATGAGAAGTGATATTACAAATACCACCACAATAATTTTTGCTAATAATTCTTCCATCTTTATTTTACCCCCTTTTTTGTAAGAATTTCTTTGCATTCTTTGGATCAAAGACCCCTAATCCCTTTTCTTTTTGTAAGATAAACCTTACATTCTTTACATTTTAACCCCTGACCCTTTCTTTTTATCAGAATAACGTTCGTTTCTTTCGTTTTGAATATAGACCCCTGACCCCTAAAAATAGTATCGCTAAAAAGCAGGAAACCCTTACTATCATATCAGGACAGGGGTAAAGCCCTGACACTCCTAAACCTTTATATAAGAAATGTTTCCTTTTTGTCCTTTTTAAGTAAGATCAGTTTAATTTTCTGCTTCCCTTTTTATCGATATTTAGTTTCTTTAGTTTCATTTCTTGCTTTCCCGAACCCCGAGTTCTCCTAAAACGCTAAAACTGTAAACTTGCATACTACCAGCGTATTACCAAAAATAAAGGGACATTTATATCCCTGCAAATTTACTGCAGGATCACTGCAGTTTTTAACGATAGATAAAAGCCCTTTAGTGTAAACCTGCGGGTAACTTAAAATAAAAGGTAATATCATAAGCGCCCCCTCAAAATTCCCTCATATAAGCGGTATATGGACATCTTCCAAAATCAAGCAAAGCCTTTGTTTATAACAGTTATAGAGATTTTATATCCCGAATCCCTTAATGACTTCCCTATCCTCATCTTGACTAATCCCGATATACCGGAAAGTTACTTTGATATTTTGGTGATTCAATAGACTGGAGATCTGCTCGATAGAGATTCCCTGCATACGCAAGTGATAGCCAAAAGTCTTTCTCAAAGTGTGGCCCCCCACTCTATGCTTGATCCCCACTTCCCGGCACCACTCATTTATTAGCTGATAAGCTCTGACCCTGGTAATAGGTTTATTCTTTTTTGATTTTTCATTAGTAAATAGATAGCGATCCAAATCGAATATATCAGTATTTTTAAGATAACAACTTATAGCCTCTTTGATCTGCTTATTGAAAAATACTTTCCTAGTCTTTCCAGTCTTTTGCTCTCTGATATCGAGATCGTCTTTCAGATTGCCCTGGCTATCTTTGACATCTCCAAGTTTCAGGGATAATAAATCCCCGATCCGTAAGCCCGAGTTAATGCCAAAAACGAATAATAAAAAATCTCGTTTATTTTTCTGCCGAAATAAGTTTCCCTTAATCATCTTGATTTGACTTTCTAACCTTATCGGCTCTACGATCCTCATAACTTTTTTACCCCCTATATATATTTTATCTAACTAATCAAATCTTAACATAAGGTAAACAAAAAAGCAAGTATCCTGTCAATATAAATTTTGATATTCTGTAACCCTTATTTTATATAGCTTTTCTAATTTAACAGAATACCTATTGAGTTAAATAAGAATTGATTACCCGGTCAGGACCCACACCGGGGAGATCTGAATTACTCCGAACCACTCACGAAAAGGAAAAGAATCTTATAGACCCTTATAGTGAATATTTTTCCTGTCAGGGGGTCAAAAACCCTTCTTTCGAGTAAATAGAGAATCAGGGTAAAGCCACTCGATAACTTTGCAATGCCTTTTCTGTAACCCCTATTTTATAAGGCTTCTTTTTTGGCTATTTTACCCGATTTCCCCTTTCGGTATAACTCTGATTTCTCTCAGATTTATCTAATCTTTCAGAATCCAAATAAAGGTTAAGGAAAAAAACAGACAGCCTTTTTGCTTTTATTCTTAACTTGTTCAGGGAATAGTTTTATTAAATAAAAAAGCACACTAGGTACCTCGAAGAAATTAAGTTATACCAACATTTGCAGGAACTTCACTCCATAAGGATTTCGGGGATTTAACACATTCGCTTTTTGACTAAGCGGAAAATAAACTTTCAATCCCCGAGTAGTCCAAATAGACTTCTTTTTTCGAGTGAATACCGATTATCTGAAATTTAATCTAATTAGCCCTTTTGCTTTACAAAAGTTATTCGCCATATAATACGGCTAATTTCTTTTTCAAACATTTATTCATACGCTTGAAGAACCTCGTTCTAAACTTCTGATCCTGCCTCGATAATAATTCTTTAATGATATCTTTCTTTTTTTCGAGTTCCAATTTAAGCCACCAGTCATCAAGATATTTTTCGCCCCGCAGTTCTCTTTTAGGCACATTAGAGAAACTTCTTTCATTCTCAAAATCTTCATAGATCATTTGCTTATCTTCGAGATTAACCTCTTTTTCCCAGAAGTAGTCAATCCGCAATAGCTTAATCTTCCTTTTCTGCCAGGTATTGCCGGGGGTTATATTTGCCCGTTGATTTAACCGGGCCTGTTCGGTATTGCCATAATAAGATTCTGCATTTCTGAATTTTTTAGCCATAATTTTAATTCCCCTTTCTATCGTTTTTTATTATATGCCTGTTTATATAAATCAGCCGTATTGGCTAAATGATAACTCAAACTTGCTTTTCTTTTTTTCTGAAAATCTTGATGCCATAAAGTATAGCAATGCCTTATATCTCTTTTGGTTTGGCTCTCTGAAACATCCCATTTTAACGACACATTTTGACATATTTCTTGATATATTTCTTTAGGAGATAATCCAGCTAAAAGCATTTTTTAGTTATCGATCAAAAAGACCCTGAAACTGTTTTTTAAATCTTTCCAACTCTTTTAATAGATCCGTCCTCTTTTTAATTCTTTCTTTAAAGATATTCTCTTTCTTTGTTTTTCTAATATATCCTGTCTTTCTGAAATCCCTCATATTTTGGGTCCTATAAGCTAAATGATTACAATTCCTGCATAAAAAGATATTTTCATTCTGGAATAGATAGAGCTTTTTTATTCTTCTTTTACAGCCAGGACATATAAACCAATAGACGAATCCCCCGAAACTTCCGGTTGTCGAGGTTATATCAACTTCCTGGACATATTTATCGGATATCGTAAGCTCTATTTTATACTTCTCTCCGCCCTCAATCAGGAGTTCTCTTATATCTTTAATATCTATACAGGGTAAATCTTCAACTAATTTTTTCATTATTTTTGTCTAAATCATTTGTGCCTTTTTGACTTATATTAACCTGCTTATCTGAAACATTTAATTGATCTACCTTTCTAACAAACACCTTTATTAGAGGCCTTTTGATATCCACGAAAGCCCTGATTAACCGGACTAAATGATTATCGGCCTTTTGCCTTATTGCCTGGAGCCTATCTGCCTTTTCAAGAGTAACATTGTCTATTGTCATACAATAGGTAAGTTCCCTATCCAAATAAGCATCTGTTATAAGCTCATTAAAAACCCTGTCTATGGTGTCCACAGTCAGTTTTTCATCTGCGAGCCTTTCTCTAAACATTTCAGAAACTTGTTTTATCTTTTTCCCAGTAGATTCATTATGCTTTGTCATCGTGCAGGTTTCAATATGAAAATATCTATCCCTATCTTTATCTAATTCCCTGACCATTCTTTCCGCTTCTTTTAATGGTAGCTTTTTAACTTTATCCTTTAATTCTATAAGTTCATTTGAATTTAATTCAGCTAAACTTTTTTCCTTCTTCTTCATTCCAATAATGCCTCGCTTTTTTAGAAATAGGTAAACCCTTTTCCTCACGTGCGTAAGGATGGTATTAAAATTACCAGGAGCATTTTTTCATTCTAGGTGAGTTCATTTATTTTGCCTATGGTTTCTCTAAATTTTCTTAGTAAACAATTAAATTCTTTTCTGGAGGTTATGGCATCTTTTGTATATCTTCCATGTTTAAGATGAGCTTGTCTTATTCTTTCTATCCCTTCCGGAGTCTTGGGCCCCGTGCTCTTCCCCCCATGTAGTCTACATCTACCATTTTTCATAGCGGGGGCTTGGCATGGTGTCCCCTTTCGGGTCTTAGCCCCACATCGGGGAACTTTCATAAAGTCACCTGGCGGGTTATTATTTTTGAGCCATCCTCTCCGCTTTTCTTGGGGTTTAGCCTTATTTTCTATCTTTATCCCCTCCCCCCGTTTGCCTGCCCTCTACATGCCCTACTATTGCTTTCCCTCCGCCATAGACATGGACATGTTCTACTGTTACCTTTTGTTCCACTGTCTTACCTCTGTATTTACTTAGAGCTTCTACCTGCTTTAAGAATACGTTCATAAGTTTATAGGCCCTATTGGTGTTGGCATCCACTCCGTCTACTGTTTGCTCTGGCACCATAGCCCGCCCCATATATGACATAATGAGGTTATGAGCCCCTACCATCTGGGTTACTAAAGCTCCTTCCATCTCGTCTCTTGGTTTAAGCCCGTGCATAAAAGCAGCAACAAAGTTAGCTTTCTTTTCATCGTCCCCCGTAAATAGGGTGCCTGTGGCCTGGGATAGCATAGTGGAAAAAAAATCGGTATCTGAGGATCCTATAGTCTCCATCATTTGGAGAGCCATTTTAAGGGTGCTCTCTTCTTTTGGTACTATTTCGTTCTCTCTTTTCCCTTTTTCAAACTTTGGTGGGCTTATTCTTTCCTCATCCCTCTTCTTCCACTTATCTAAGGCTTCTGATTCTAATTTACTAAGCTCTTTTTTATTGGTCTTTTGGGGAGAGGTTATATTTACCTTAGATTTTTTCTTGGTTTTGGTAGTCATATTTTACCTCCGTTTTATCCTATTATTACAATTTAAACTATCTTCTCATATTCCTGGTTAACCATCAAGTTAAGCATAAATCAATCACTCGGAGCGGTCCTATTCCACGAATCATTTTCAGGATCACCCCTTTCTTTTTGTCTATTCTCCTTACGTAATTCTTTTGCCTTCCCTTTAAATTCTGCCCTAAGATGTAATAAGTCAAGCTCCAATGCAGTTATAAAACTACTAATCTCTTCCCAGCTATGTTTACCTTCATTAAGTCTATATTGAGGAGCAAATCCATTTTCGTCGTATAGCTTTAAGGGGCGTATCCTGATATCCATACCTCCATTACATTCTTTATATTCCGGATATATGATTTTATATTTCTTCTTCTTTTTGCCCATTATTATTTTCCCCATTTATACTTTTTATTGAATAACCTGTCTTTAGTTTTGCATTATTTTCTATCTTTTCTTCAATGAGTTTTTCTTTATTAGGTAAGTTAAAACATTTTTTACATAAACCATACCAGGCAGTCCTCATCTTCCCTTTTGGTAATTTACCCATTAACCAATCTACCCGGTTCTCGGGGTCATGGGGGATAAAACAACCTATTGTTATTATTTCTTTATCTCCACATAAAAAACATTCGCTTATATTATGTTTAGCAAATTCTAAGGCATCTTCTGCTTTCATTCTAAACCTCCTTGTTTTTTACTTTTACTTTGTGATTCTGTTATGTTTTGTAATATCTGTTCTCTTATCTGGAATGGTCCGTGTCCGAACATAACCGTTTCTGTAGTTCTTAACTCATAACCATTTTTGACTTTTTCCCAACAGTCCTTATCCCAAGAAAGAAAGCCTACTAATAGTGCAGAATCAAATCCTTTTTTCTTTCTTATATCTTTCCATTTGGCTATTGTAGCTATCATCTCATCCATCTCTGGAGAGTATTTTGGATTTGTTGATTTTTTATCTGCTGCTATTTGTTCTTCAACTGTTCCGTCCTTTGTAAAATAATCTATTGGTTCTTCTTTATTCATCTTATTCTCCTTTCCTTTTATTCTTTATCTATCTTCCAAATATATTTTTCTTTTACCTTCAGTTTTACACTTCAAACATCTTAACCAAAACCGAATACATGGTGATGTGTTTCCATAGTCATCTGCCCTAACCTCATTGCGCTCTACCTTAATTACCTTTGCAGGTCCTTTACACTGTGGACATTCAAATGTAAAATGGTCTGTTCCATCAACTTTTACAGTCCAACCAAATAACTGTGCATACTGGATAGCGTGTTCTTTATCACGATAGACACGACCAGGTCCAGGTATTGACTTATCATTCCTATCCTTACGAGGATATATTAAAAGTTCTTTCATCTCTTCCTCCTTTCAACAGACTAAGCAGACTAAGTAGACTAACTGCTAATTTAAATTAAAATATATATGTAATTTACCTTACCCTCTGAAACCCTTATAAACACGTAACCCTTGTTATATATATGTTTTATTGTTAATTAAAAAAAAAATATAGGAAGGTATTTAGTCTAATTAAATTATTCCCTAATACCCTGTTTAGTCTGTTTAGTCTGTTTAGTCTAAAATTTTATATGTATTGTTCTTTTAAATTTTTTAACAATTCTTTCTTTATTAAGTATCCTTTTTTACCGATTCTAGCACTTTCAAAACCGAGCGACTCCATAACATAATGAATTTTCATTGTATTTATCTGAACTGATTCACTCCTATCTTCGTTAAGTAGTCCACATAAATCGAGACTCCCAATAAAGTCTTTTCCATCCTTTACATAGTCCAATAATATCTTCACTACTTCAGCTTCTAAACTCATCTGTTTTACCTTCTTGGCTTTCTTTGTTAAGAACTTAACAATACTTAAAAACTCTTCTTCCCTCTCTGGCGCAACTTCCATAATAACCCTGTATAGTGGTTTTAGTATTTGCCCAAGTCTCCTCCTGGCAAAATGTTTTAATCCTTTTAATTCTTTCCGTTTCCATTTATTAAGTAAAGTTGCCCTAAAAATTGTCAATTTATTCCTTAATTCTTCTGCAGTTTCTAAACTTTTTTCGTCTTCTTCTATCAACGTTTCAACTGCTTCTCTAATGTTCTCTTTCATAATAAAGTGTATAGTCCTACTTTTTATAGCTGGGAGTAAACCTTGTTCTGAACCCATTGCTAAAGGTCCAAATACTTTGTAATACTT
>NMQN01000901.1 GCA_003575245.1 Candidatus Atribacteria bacterium 1244-E10-H5-B2
AAAATTCAAAAATATAAATGTTTCGGTTGCGGTAGGGTCTGGCGGAGTAATGAAATACTGGCGATATGTCCAGTTTGTAGAGGCAAAGGAGTTAAGGTGAAAGAAGAAATAAAGGCAGAAGATATAAATATTCCAAAGTGGGATAAGGTAATTGAAAAAGCCGAGAGATTTATTGAAAAGAGCAAATGAATTTGATCATAGTTATTTACATTATATGAAAGGGGATTGAAATAATGCCAGAATATAGATGTCAAAATTGCGGTGCGATTTGGTATGGCTGGGGAGTATTTTCAGTTTGCCGGTGGTGTGGTGGAACTTTAAAGGCTACAAATGAAACCGCTAAAAAAAGAGAAATTTACGAAAAACAAGAGGCAAGCTGAGATGGCTCGCTTGACCAAAGGAATAGACTACCTCAATTTTATTAGAGATTATAGAGAAGGCAAAAGTTATGAAAAAATTGCTCTTTCACAAGGTTGTAGCATAACTACCATTGGCAATAGGGTGAGGAGTTTAGGTCTAAAAAGGAATAAGCAAAAATGGGAGATATTTTCAGAAGAAGAAAGATATCTTTTTTCTAAGATGATAGAGACCCGAGGGGGTAGAAAACAACTGCTCGAAATTCTAAGAGATGAATAGTAGAGAAAGAAAAAAAGAGGTAGGTAGATGATTAGAAAATTAATTAAACTTTGCCAGGCTATTGCTGACTTTCTTCTAAACTTGCTTGGCGGTGGTAAATTCAAGTGGGGGGATACGAAAGAGAAGGATTAATAGATGGGAAAATTAGAGAGGGTAATTTCGTGGATCTCAGTTGTAATTGCCCTTATTGCTCTCATAATAACACTACATAATTTTGTAGAAATAAAACGTAACATAAGAATTATTGAAACCCAAAACCATCTCCGGGAATTGTTTGATTCAAAATCTGCTTTAGTAATTCCGAAGATTAAGGTGGAATAATTTTAAAAGAGTGGGGGGTGATCGAGATGTATCCAAGGTATAAATGCTTAATTTGTGGGTGGAGCCGTCGTAGGGGAAAAATAATTGTGGTATGTCCAATTTGTGGGAGCAAACCGATTAAAATGAAAGATGGGGTAGATATTGGAAAAATAATGAAGATAGTTAAAGGGCGGTGATACTATTGCCAGGATTTCTTTCACCTAAAGAGATAGCCAATGCGATGATTGGAATGGGTAAGGCCAAATCTAATTTATCGATTTCTCGCATGCTCCTTTTAGGGATATTAGCCGGAGTGTATATCGGTTTTGGCTCACAATTAGCTATTACAGTTACTTACGATATGCCAAAATATTTGGGAGTCAGTTTTACTAAATTTATGTTTGGGAGTGTTTTTTCAGTAGGGCTAATGTTGGTTATAATTGCCGGTTCAGAACTATTTACCGGAAATAATTTAATCTTGATAGGGGTATTAAACCGTGAAGGCAGTTTAGGAAAAATGTTTAAAAGTTGGTTTTGGGTCTATGTAGCTAATTTTCTTGGTTCCTTATTATTGGTCTGGATTATATTTGGGACAGGGCTCTGGAGGACGGGCAATTTCGCGGTGGGAGCAAAAGCTTTAGCTATTGCTAATGGAAAAGTAAACCTTAGTTGGTGCGAAGCTTTTACCCGGGGGATCGGTTGTAATTGGTTGGTCTGTTTAGCTGTATGGATAGCGGTAGCGTCTAGAGACATAACCGGAAAGATTTTTGGGATATATTTCCCTATTATGGCTTTTGTAACTCTCGGTTTCGAGCATAGTATCGCAAATATGTATTTTATACCAATGGGGTTACTACTGAAGGGAAATGCTAACGTAGTAACCATGGCAGGACTGACCGGCAAATTAAGCAATCTTACTCTACAAGGATTTTTCGTCAATAATTTAATTCCAGTTACGTTAGGCAATATTATCGGTGGCTCGTTTTTTGTGGCAGTTATTTATTGGTTCCTATATCTAAAGAAAAATAAAAAATAAGGGGGATTAATGTTGTTTACTAAAAATATACATTGCCTTATAAAATTAGTAGCAATAATAATTCTTGTTATCGGATCGGTTTTTTATGCGATAAAGAGATCAAAGAGGTAAAGAGAAAAGGGGTAATTAAAATTATGTGGTGGCTGATTTCGATTCCAATATTAACTTTATT
>NMQN01000439.1 GCA_003575245.1 Candidatus Atribacteria bacterium 1244-E10-H5-B2
TTTTCTTTTGAATCCTTATAACCCTTTTTACCTGTCTTTTTATCTATCACATCTATTTGCTCTGCAGGAAAATTAAACTTACATGTCCGGCAACTCCTATCTATGCTAATTTTATCATCACCATCATATACATATTTAGCCATTTCTCACCTCTTTTCTAAATTAGCCTCAAATTTCAATTTTAATGCTTCTTAATATAAATCCCTTAACATACCCTTTAAACATCTTAGATCGCAAATTAGATGCTCTTAATTAAAAATTAGCCTATTATCTTATATCAGCTTTTAGGTCCTGGATCTGTTTTTCAAGATCCTTAATCCTTTTTAAGATATCACTGTCTTTAGAATCCCTTTTTTTATAATACTTATCCGAGGCTTTTTTTATATCTGTGGAATCCATATAGCAATAAATCTCTGTGGTCCTTAAACTTTTATGCCCTAAAAGTTTCTGCAGACTTATAAGATCGTGGCCAGAGTTTTTATAAAAGCTCATAGCAAAAGAATGTCTTAAAGTATGAAGGCCTATTTTTTTCTTTATGCCAATTCTTTTAGCATAGCGCCTGATCATTGAATAAAGATAAACTCTATCAAGTTTTTTTCTTTTCAGGGTGCAAAAAAAGTATTCCCCTTTTGGCCTGGCCTCTTTATATTTTTTCAGCAGGCCGGCTGTATAATCTGAAAATGCTATGGTCCGATCCACTCCACCCTTGCCACCTTTTATAGTAGCCTCTCTTTTGCCGATATTAAGATCTCCCGGCTTCAAATTTATTACATCACTTACCCGGGCCCCACTATCCCATATAAAAGATAGGATCGCTTTATTTCTTAGGCCGGTGGGTACTCTCTTATTTGGCTGCGCAATTATTTTTCCTATTTCTTCTGCGGTTAGTGTAACCGGTATTTTTCTTCTCAATTTTTTGCCTATCCCCTGCTAGTGTTAAAAATAAACATAATTACTATTATGTAAATTACTATTAACACTTTAAAAGGTCATTGTCAAGATATTTACTTATTTCACTTTATTTAATAAGTGGGGGAGTGGCCAGTAGTCAAATTGATATTGCCTGGCTGCAGGTTTGTGATCTCGGAAACTCTGAGGCCCATATACCGTTTTCACGTTTAAAAACGTGCATATAATATCATTACACCGGTCCTGAAAGTGCCTCAGATCGCACCATGGAGCGCCACTTTACGCCAGGGTAATTGTAAAGGTCCTTAAATATATTGTTTTCCTACTGTTTAAGCCATTTTCTACAAATAAGGCAATGATCTAAACGTCAAATTTTGTCTACACTTAAATAAAACAGGGGCCAGTAAATCGGCCCCTATTTTTAACATTATTTCTTTTTAATAATTATGCTGCAGCTACTTTTATCAGACAGAAAGCCTTAGGTAATTTTATTCCACAATCCATTCTGGAATAAGATCTGATAAGTACCTGCATTTTTGTTAATGCGTCCTCGGCCACCCTGGACACTTCAAGATTCATATTCGTTCTCATGCCAATTATGAGATTTTTATAATTTCCCATGATTCCCTGGGCCACCAACTGGTTGCTTGACAGCTTGGCAAAATTTTCATAGGAAGGCGGCGGTTTTATTGGCTGCCCTTCTGTCGTAGATACAAGAGCGTCAAGTGTAGCGAATAAGGTGCTTGCCATGATTAACGAATTGGCGTCTATATTTTCTGCCTGCAGTTTGAAATATGCAGCGCTGAGGGTTGAATAATCTATTGAAGTTTCAAATTCTTCGGTTAGTATATCGGGCGTAAGAGCGATACCTAAAGGCTCTAGTGTGCCGGCTCCAAGCAGGCAAGCACGATCTATTTCTTGAGCTATGGCTGTACTTATAGCGGCCTCTATACTTTTTGATACTCCAACGCCGTCCTCGGCAAGCTCAATTGATAGTGAAATTATACTAACTACTGTCTTGGCGGTTAAGGTTATTCCTGTAAAAGTCATGTCAAGGGACCCGGTGAACCCGATATTTTCTGCGGTCCATTCCGGCGTTGGCATGGCTGATATTTTCGGGATCAACATCACTTTTTTATCCATGGGTAAAAATTCCGCTCCCGATTGCATTATCCTGGCTTTGGCCAGTGCCATTTGAATCACTGCTGCCGATAACTCCTCAGGAACAAACCACTCTCCGCCGCCAGTTGCGGTCCCCAGTGCTCTAGCTTCTGCGGGTGCAAATGACCAGTTCCCGGTAGCAATTGCCCGGATAGCCTTTCCCAAACTCAATTCCTCAGTTATACCCAGCCTACCCTGAGATAAAATATAGGATCTTAGCTCGGAGAGGTTAGATTTATTGAAGGTCCTTATTTCTTCCCCGTTTTCATTGATTAACTGGCCGGCAGGATTACTCTTATGCAGTTCGTTTACCGGTAATTTCATATTTGCCCGGACGTCTTCTAAAGTTTTTACTTCGGGGCCCTTTAAAGTATCAAAAGTATTTCTGAGGCCATCATACTCTTTTATCAGGCTGTCCCATTCCGATTGCTCACTTTCACTGAGATCTCTATCTTCTATTTCTGCTTTTTCGTTCATTGCCTCTAATGAATCGGCAATCTTCACCATTCGTTTTAGCTGCTTATCTTTTTCTTTCTGATTCATAGTAAACTCCTATTCAATTATAAAGTACGATTTTAAAATAATAGAAGGATTTACCTAAATCTTTCTTTTCTATCCTTATTTTATCCACCTGGATTTTTTATACAGGGGGATTACTTTCAGGAGCGCTCCCCCTGTAAAATAAGGACAAATGAACGTTAAAAAAGTGTTAGAAATTCAGAAAAGATTAATTGAACTAAATGACCTATCTTTATTAAATTTTCAAACACCGGCTATTTTATCGTTCTTAAAATAGCTGATATGCATTATAACATATTTATAAATTTCTTTCTTTTAATTTCTTAGCAGGGAATTTAGATATCACCTGATATGAATATTCCCTGCTCATTTTGGAGATAATCAAAATGGACGATTCTGAGGGATAGGATTCTTCTCGCCGGGGAATCCCTTTACAATACTTAAAATTCTATCCGGTAGTTTTCATTTTTCAGTAAGGTAGGTCATCTATTCCTAAATCTTCTAATTTGGGAAGATATGTAACATCATGTAACATATCTTCTTTTTCTGGACCTGGAGGTCTTTCTTCTTCAAAACCTGGGAATCTTTCCTTAAACGCCTTAATTTCCCAACCCTCCAGTAAACCTAATCTTTTGAGATATGTGAACTGATCCTCGTAAATAGTATATTTTTCAATTTCTGGTTCTTCGCCTTCTGGTACGATTTCTACTCCATTATAACAACCTACTGAGTTTATAATAAAATCTTCACTTCCTATTACTTTCATATTTTCTGGCCTTTCAGAGATCCACCACAAAAAAGGCCTGGTGCCGGCGTTATTTTTAGGATCGGTTTTAAATCTCTCCATTACTGCCTTTTTATGCAGGTTCCAGATTTTTCTGCAAATCTTTGGATCATTTTTATCAAACATAAAATAATAACCCCTATCAAAACCCATGTCCTTAAAATATCCTAAGTGCTTATAACCTCCTAACATTTCTTCCATTGAAACCTTGTGGCAAATAGACTCGTATAGCTCATCTGTTAATCTTGTGTAGTCTATATTAAATTTTTTCTTGAATCTGGTTCTCTTTTTAGGCATTTCTAACCTTCCTTTATATTTATCTTTTAATAAAGTTTAGGCGGTCCTGGCGGGCGGCCAATTCCACCCGGGGCCTCAACTTCAAGTCCTAACTCTCTAATTAGTCTAATGAAGGTAATTTTTTCTGTAGTTTCAATTTTCAGTGCCGGATGTGGTTTTGGATTATTGAATTTATCATTTACGCAGATCCCTTCCTTTTCTATTTGCAAACGAGCTTCTTCAATTCTATCCAAACATTGACAGGCTTGCGAAAGAATAACTAAATGTTGGGCCTCAAGCTCATAATTATTTAAGATTTTTGTAAAAAATCGCCTTGAACTCTTACTTAAATTCTTTGTTAGGCTCTTAGGCGTTCTTATCATATATACCTCACTTTTTGCTATTTTTTGTTACTTTTTATACACACTTAATATACGCTTATGCACTTTAACCATATATTATAATATATTGCAATAATTTTTACTGCTTTTCAAGAAATAAACGCGGTACACTTCTTCTTTTGTTTTCCTGCCCACCGATAGTCTTTTGATAGGACTGTAGCTATTTAACCCCCCTTACCCCTTCATTTCTTTTACCTTCTTCCTATTATGGCAAGGTACGCATAGAGATTGTAGATTATCCATTGCCATGAGATCCCCGCTATTCTTTATTGGTTTTATATGATCAACCATGGCTGCCTCTTTTACTATTTCTTCTCTTAAGCATATTGCACATAAAGGATCTCTTGATAGCTTATATTTTCTTAGCTTTCGCCAACGATAACTTTTATAAAAGGTTTGTTCTTCTATGTCCGTTCTTCTTATTTGATATGCTTTACTTACTTTCTTTTTATGCTTATCGCAATATGTAATGCCTGTTTCTACTAGCTTATTACATAATGGATAGCTGCATGATTTTTTAGGTTTATAAGGCATTACTCTTTCCTTCTAAAGCTATTCTATAAAACAGATCCAATACTTAAAAAATTCCTTTCCCTAGCCGGCTCTTTTTCTTCTTATCTGGCTTCTCTTTTCTTAAATAAAAAAAATCTGCTGTATACATAATCTATATAATATATATATATAATATATACACTTTTCAACAGGCACTCAAACCCGCTCTGGTAAAGGCTTTCAAAAAAAGCTGCCTACGATGTTAGGCCTACCTGCCTACGATGTTAGGCCTACCTGCCTACGATGTTAGGCCTACCTGCCTACGATGTTAGGCCTACCAAAATTTAATCACTGCCAATGTTAGGCCTACCTTTTAGGAAGTCCTAAAGCAATATGTATTCTTGCCTTCTGTCTTTTAACAATTTCTGAATCCTCAACTTTCTTAACTTCTTTAATAGGTTCTTCTTCCCTGTGATCATCATCAACGATTCCTATTATCTGCTTTGAAGGTCTAAACTTATCAATATTTATAGATAATATCGCTTTCCTGGTTACTGTCTTTCCGCTGCCGGTTCTATACCAGTTTAGATATCCTAAAGTTTTGGCCCATTTAAAACACTCCGCTAACCGGTCATTTATTCTTTTTTGCTGTCCGGCTTTTATCCAATTATCCATTCTTAATATTTGTGCTAGTTTTTCAGAACTGATTTCTATAATATTGTTCAAATTCTTTCTTCTTCTCAGGGCATTTTCTTTAGAAAGCCATTTGATAAAAAGAGGTAGATGTTTGTTTGTTACACCCGGTAATTTCTCTTTTATCTCCGTATAAAGATCAAAACGCTCTAGGGCATAATAATTATTTTCTATCTGATCTAGCAGAACTCTTGAAGGTATGATTTTAAAATATTTTAATTTTTCTTTTTTCTTCTTTTCATTATCAAGCACTTTTTTATCTGGGTCGGTATATAAAAAATGTATCTCCGGTATTATTGCCGATAGTATTTCAACCCTGTTAAATTCTTTAGTTTCAGGATCCCTTATAGTATAGGCCATAAGACATTGTATCGTGCTTAGATTTATCAGTGATTTATAAGCGTGATTTTCTTCTGCCCTGCTAAAATCTTCTTTTCCCAAATTATTTATATATTTTAACACGCCAAAACTTTCATAAAATTCTGCCGGGGTGAATTTAAGCGCATTACTGTTATTATTAATATTCCCCCTGTAACCATATTTAGCATAAATTTTCTGAATTGCAAAAACTGCCTGTTCTTCTGCTTTTGTTAAATCCCAGCCTATAATTTTAATATTTAGATCCTTAGCTTCTTTAACTAATTTTCTATCTTTTATTTCATCAAAAACTGATAACTGGTTATATTTTGTTATTGGAAATTTTTGCTCTAAGGAAGGTATGGAAACCTTAATTAATTCTGCTTTAATTTTTTCTTTTACTTTTTCTAGCTTTTTAATATCTTTTTTTTTAATATCTTTCTTTTCAAAAGTCTTGATTAACTTCTCAAAAAATTCAATTAAATCATCAGTATCTTCACTTGCATAAGTGTTTATAAATCTTTCCCGGTTATCAACCACTTCCGCAAATTGATGATATTCCGGCGTGTTTAAGAACTTAATTATTTTTTTCTGCTTTGCAACGTAATTTAAGAGCTTTAGTAGTTTTTTTCTTCTTAAGTTGAGGTTCATTATTATCTCCTTTTAATCATTCTTTAATTTTTTAAATAACCGCTGCAGCCAGGATAACCGACGCCAGTTTTTATCAATGTATTTTTTAAGATCATTTACTTCTTCCCGGAGTTCCTGAATTGCTTTTTTCTGGTCCGCCATATTTTCCAGGCTATTTGAAATTACCTCTAAAAAATGCTGTTGTTGTTCTACTGCTGTTATGATCCTAGTTTCTTCTATTACTTCAATATTTCTGCTAAATTCCTGGCTTAACCGCTCTTTAATTTCTTCTGCGGTTTTACTGTTGTTTGCCATTTCGCAGATGATCCGCAGCACTTTTAAGGTTTCCTTTTTATACCTTTTCTTTCTTCCGGCGCCAGTAGATAATATAAATTCCGGATACCGGTCCCTGTAATATCTGGCTGTGCTTTCCGGGATCTTTAAAATCTTTGCTATTTTTGAAATCGTGTAAAGCATAGGCCTTAATATTATCTTTTATTTTTTCTTCTTAATTTTTTCTTCTTTCCTTTTGCCTCAAAAAATCTGTCACTTTTGTTATATTCACTTTTACTTCTTTGTTTTTTTCCTTTCTTAAATTTTTTGCCATTCTTTCCCTTTACCATTTTTATTAATCCTTCCAGTTGGTTATAAGCTATTCTTATTGTCATGTTAATTTATCCTCTTTTTTATCTTTGATAATTTTTTAAAAAATCTTTTATAATTAATATTTGTTTCCTTCCATTTCTTTACAATTTCTTTTATCTCTTTACCGCAATAAGGACACCCTTTTAAATAACTTAGAATATTCCTGTTACAATAAGGACATTGTCTATATTTCTTTTTTTCCATTTTTCTACCTTTCTTTTATTTAGTTTTGAAATAAATCACTGTTACAAAAATCAATGCTGTAATTCCTATAGTCGGTATATGGGCACTAACCTTTTATTCTTTCCTATTCTTCTCAACAGATTAAAATCAAATTTCAATAATGCCTCTACTTTTACCACCAGATAAGGATTATTCTTTTTCTGTAACCTTCTACTTAAGTTCATAAGATATTCCATACTCGGATCCCAACATTTTCTCTCTGCCTTAAAATCTTTTATTCTCTGCCCATATTCCAAATCTCTATTTTGTCCTGCACATATTTTTTCTTTTGAATCCTTATAACCCTTTTTACCTGTCTTTTTATCTATCACATCTATTTGCTCTGCAGGAAAATTAAACTTACATGTCCGGCAACT
>NMQN01000036.1 GCA_003575245.1 Candidatus Atribacteria bacterium 1244-E10-H5-B2
AATAGCCAGGTCAATTTTTTTAGTTCCTGATTTCTTAACGATACGCCAACCCCGGCCACTATAAATTACCTTGCAATTAATTAGGGATAGCCTGATTTCTTCCGATTCGTAAAAACTTATTCCCCGGCTCTTAATCATATTAAAAAGACATTGAGAAAAGGCAACACAATTCCCTGGAGTCGGAGTTAATTTCACTATATTAATACCTTCCTTTTTAAGATCCTGACTTAATTGTATTGCCTGGTAAGGATCAAAATATAAACCTTGAATATCATAAATTTTAGATAGATCGATCAGGTATCTTTTAACATCATCAAATTGTAATTCTTCGGTTTCCAATTCCAGGGGAATATAAATTTTATGATCCACCGAAAAAATTTTATTATTGGCCTTCCCCACTCCACAAATAGCGGTATAATCATTACTTATTCCTACATCAAGCCCTACCCATATAGGAATTTTTACCTTTGGCCTTCTCTTTAATTTATAATCAATACAAGCCCTAAAATCCTCATCACTTATAAAAGATTCTTCTTCGCTTACCCATAAATTTTTATGCAATCTCTTAAATAAATTAGGCCTCATACCCGGTTTATTCTCCTGGCTATCAAGATATTTTTTAGTTACAAAGCTTGAAGGATTCGCTTCTTCTCCCTGCTTGATATAGAAATAGCTTTCCGGAGTATTGCCTTTTTCTGACTCCTTCACTAAATCCCAAAGGATTCCTTCTTCATTTCTTCCAGCGGTAGAAGTCACCAAGATTAGGGGATGTTTATATACTGG
Source organism: Candidatus Atribacteria bacterium 1244-E10-H5-B2 (assembly GCA_003575245.1). The sequence continues at coordinate 784 of NMQN01000036.1, forward strand.
GGATAATTGCAGTTCTTCAAAAAAGAATCTTAGGGAATCTGTATCAAAAGAGGCCAGCTCATCGATACAAATTAACAGGCAATTGAGGCCGGCGCTTGACCGATAAGATGAACTCAGACATCTTAAAATTGAACCAGTCTTAATATTTTCGATATAATCAGCATGGATTCGGCACATTTCATCAAGTTTCGGATTCTTTTTAATTATAGAAACAATCTTCCGATAAGTGATAAAATTCGATTGATCCTTACTATTAGAGCAGATATAAATTTCTCCAAGTTCTTGGGTAATTAAAAACCAATTTAGAACCATAGCCGAAAAGGTAGACTTACCATTTTTTTTGGCCAGAGATATCAAAATCAATCGGGGTCTATTCTTATAAAAACAATCTATAAAAACTTCTCGTTCCCAATTTTCAAGTCTGATCAGTTTTTGTCTTTTATCTGGTAGATAGATCTCATTCTCCAAAAATTGAATAATATCCTTTTGATATTCTCGGATAGGAAAGCCTTTACTTTTGCCGGTCTTTAATCTTTCCGGCCATCTTTTATCTAAATTATCAAGTTTCCTTTTTCTAACTTCTGGAGTCTTAGCCCGATAGCTTTCTTTCGGTCGGAAGTTTACATTTTTAGCGATAATGGATCACCCCTCTAAAATAGCCTTAAAAACGATTCTAATAGCCCTAGTTAGCAATTCTTTAACCTTCAACGTATAGATTATATACCCATTTTCTTTTGCTTAAAATCTTAAATATATCTATAATTCATAAGAAATAAGGATTTTTCGTTAATTTTTGTTAATAAATCCAAAAATAAAACATTCAAATTTGCGTTTTAAGGGGGGTCAAATTAATTTAAGGTATAATCATAAGCGAAAAATCAATATTTCCACCAAAAACTTACACATTACAAGTCAGGCCTGGGGCCCCGAGCTTAAAGATTCTCAGTAAATATAGTTTTGCAGAGAGATTCTTTCTTAACTCCTGCTTTTTTACACATCTCCTCAAATTTCTTTTTGCCCAGATTCCCCTTAGCTGATTTTTTCTTACGCTCCCGAATAAATAAGAGAATTACTTTACATAAGGTATCTTATAGGACGTTGTCAAAACCCTTGTAAGAAGAAAGGGTTTCTAATACATTCTATCGATAAAGAGGGGTATAATAATTATGGTAGATGAAAGGTTGCAGGCAGCTTTAGCTTGGTGTGAAAAGAATAAGCTCGAATCGAGCCGGTTGAAGAAGTTTAACCGGGAATCTAAGAGGAAGGAAAAGCAATCTAATAAGAAAAGGCGTAAGTTTTTAAGCGAAAAGGTCAATAAACGCATACAATCATAAGGGCAAGAAATTTGAGGGGCCTTA
>NMQN01000086.1 GCA_003575245.1 Candidatus Atribacteria bacterium 1244-E10-H5-B2
CCATAAAATGGGAATCTCTACCCCATAAAATGGGAATCTCTACCCCATAAAATGGGAATCTCTACCCCATAAAATGGGATAGCCCTTTTTGAAAGTCTTCATTGACAACGGTTTTAGAGGCTATTTAAAACTATTAAACTTAATTAACTTAGTATAATTAAGTAGTAGAGCCCCGATTTTTGGGTCGGGCTCTCTAATACTAGGATTGATATTCGTTAATTTAAGTAAATTTACACAATATTAAGATATGACTAATTTAAGACCAGAGGAGGAGAATATAAAGATGAATGACTTGCAAAAAGCAATAGAGAAAACCAGAAAAACAGGTATAGTAGTTTCAGATAAAGGACTGATGCGCTGTCCTTTCCATGATGATAAAAATCCTTCAGGTGGTCTTTATCTAAACAAATTTCACGATCAAGTAGAATACCACTGTTTCGCCTGCATTAAAAGCTATAAATTTGAGACCTTTTACAAACTAATAACTGATGAAGAATTTAGAAAGGAAGAGGCCGGCAAAAAGAAAATTCAATATTTAAACTCAGATGTATTAGATATGATGGGCTCAAAATTAAATTCTTATTTTCTGACTTTACTGGAAGATAAAGGATTTAAAGATCCTAAATATCCCGTTGCGGGAGTTTATGCCCGAGAGGCTCTCAAGTATCTTAAGAGCAGGGGATTTGCAATAGATCATGTCAAAAAATATCAGATAGGTTTTATCACAGCTGAAATGGCCCACAATATAATAGAAATTAAAGGTTATAATTGGATTAATGAACCCAAAAGAGAATGTTTCTTGGTCTATCCGATAAGGGACGAGAATAATAAAACTATTACCATGCAATTTGAGGATTTTATGAACCGGGGCAAGCTGGGTAAAACTAAATTTTTTCTATCGAAACCTGTTGCCTTATGGTTTTCAGAAATACCTACTAACAAAGAAGAAGATTGGGTGGTCTGTGAATCTATTTACAATGCCATGAGTTTTGATAGCATAGAGAAAAAAGCACTCGCTTTGATGGGCCAACCATCAGCGGCGCAGATTACAGAACTCAAAAAATTTAAAAGTCTAATTCTTGCCTTGGATAATGATGAAGCCGGGTGGGGCGGTAAAGCTAAATTAAGCAAGGAACTTTATTCTACTTCTTCTCTTAAAGAAGTAGTTTATCCCGAAGGAGTCAAAGACCCTAATGAATTGTATTCCCAAGAAGGGGGATATTTTGCCCTCCAGGGATTAATTTACAATGCTCAAGAGATAGATCTATACCCGACACTTTCCAAGACAATTGATATTATAGTACTAAGCTATAAGGAAATGAAGGAAAAAGCCATATGTATCCCTACTGAATTTCAGTATTTAAAAAAATTTTTGTCTGATGGACTTACTCCCGGACTCTATGCCCTGGCAGGAATGCCAGCAGTAGGCAAGACCACATTTTTAAATCAGATAAGTGATGCCCTGGCTGAAAATTGTATTCATACGGTATATTTTTTGACTGAGGAACCAGCCTATCGTTTATTGGAAAGAACTATCAAAAAAGAGGGTTTAAGTTCTTTTAGAGAATTAAAAGATAGCCAGGAAGATATCCTTAAATATCGTAGAGTCTTTGAAATGGATATTAATTATACAGCAGATAGGTTAAAAGACATTCTTGCGGGGATTAAGAGCAGATTGGAAGAAGATAAATTAGTTTTTATCATAGATAGCCTGCAGGCCCTGAGGCTAAGCCAAGATTTAGAAAAGAGCTGGGATACCAGAGCTAAAACCATTCAAAAAACTGAACATTTAGCTCATATTGCCAGGGACCTAAAGATTCCAGTTATCTTTGTTAGCTTTATGGCCCGGGAATTCTATTCTTATAATAAAGAGAAAAAGACTCCCAATATCGGTGTTTTTAAGGAATCGGGGGATATAGAATATCTAATTGATTGTGGCCTAGCCTTATGGGCTGAAAAAAACATATCACAAGAGGATGAACCAGAAATTAAATTATTTTTTGTTAAAAATAGATTTGGTAAATGTGGGAGCGTTAGCTTGCGATTCATAAAGAAAGAATGTAGGTTTGAAGAATCACAGCGGTAGAATAATGTTCTCCTGCGAAACATCACTATAAACTATCAGACTTTTAGACTTTAT
>NMQN01000604.1 GCA_003575245.1 Candidatus Atribacteria bacterium 1244-E10-H5-B2
ACTTTGTCTGGTTCCGCTTGCTTAAATTCTTGTTTCCCGGGTGGTGGTGAAATAGTATATCCCGCCTCTTTTTCTTTAATTGACAGGACAGGATTGCTAACTATACGAACGACATTCCCTTCACTATCTAATATCTTATACATCATTGCATCGATGCCGGAAGTATTAATTATAAAAAACATAGCTAATATTAGAAATAAGACTACCAAAAAATATTTCCTTTTCATTTCTTAAATTCCCCCTTTTTATATTTTTTTAAATTGGATCACCCAGTAACCCAATTATAAGTTATAAAGCAATTACCATATCTTACGGATTAACCGCCCGCCTATCACCTTGTTTTTTACTCTCCTGGCTATCTTTTTAGGATTGCCTGAGGCAACAATTTTAACATCATTTAATTTTCTGGCCAGTTTATAGAGAAACGAAACGGTCTTATTTAATTTCATTTTTTTGACCTCCAGGATTCTCAATGTTTTTAGATTTATCTTTTTTCTTTAACAATCCAAACTCCCATAGAGCATAACAGGCTATTACCACCACCCACAGATATATCAAGAGAGGGATTTTTGTATCCCTTATGATACTCATTCCGATCGAAAGCAGAAAAAAGACAAAGATAAATCTTATAACTTTTACCAGTATTCTCATTTAATTAAATACCCCCTTATATTTATTTAATAACTTGCTTAAAATACCCTTAAAACGTTCTCTGGTAGTCTTATTAGCGTTTTTTTGCCCTTCAATAGTGGATATTAACCCCTTTTCTCAGCCTTCAAACCCACAAAATAGACTAAAGTTATGCGATATAAGGCTTTCGCTAAAAATAAAACCTTCAATCTTGCGTTTTAAGGGGGGTCAAAAAAAGTTCGCTTATGATTGCCTATGACTTTTTGATATTTCTCTCCACTTTTAGCGTAGATCCTGAATACCTTTCTTCACTTTAGACATCCCCAAAACTCCGAGACTTCGGATCATCTCGTCAACGTCTCTGCCAATTTGTAAAGAAAACTGACTAACTTCATCTTTTAGTCCCCTCTCAGAATCTCGAGCAACTGTCTCCTACCCCCTAGTAGACATCCCGACATACGGGTTACCTTTCTCTAGAGTTGGTATTGCCATAATTTTATTGAGTAGTTCTTCTAAAGAAGTTATTTTGTCGTCCCGGTAGAGAGTTTTTAAAACTTGGCAAATATTATCTAATATATTTAAACGTTTTTCCCTTGTAATAACTTCAAATTCTCTAAGGCCATAGTTATAAAAATTATCTAAAGCAGGCTTAGCAGCTTTATAGATTTCTTCAAGAGAAGTTATTTCGTCTTCCCTATAATCTTTTAGTAGTCCCCAAATTATTTTTCTATACTCTACTTTTGTCAACTGTCCTTCACCTCTTTTTAATTATCTTTATTATCTTTTCGACACTTACCCCATTATCTAACTTAATTAGTTTACTCCTACAAATTGGACAGACTGGCTGAAGTTCTTTCCTCCGCCATATCGACTGGCAAACTGGACATTTATATCTCGGGTACATCACAAACCCCTTTTAATTTATTAGTTGAAAGAGACCGTTTAGTTAGTTAGAGTTAGAACTCTGGAGAGAAAGAACCCCGACCCAACCTCGCGATCCCCTCCAACCCCTTTTTAACTTTTCTTCTTTTCTTTTCTAATGCAATACACAATTATCCCCAAAACCACCAACGCCGTTACAACAACATACCAATACGAATACATCATTTAACCTCCTTTTTTTATCTCCCTGCTCCCCGAAAAAGCACCGACTCTCTAAACCGGAGAGCAGGGATTGATGACCCGGAGAACCCTAGCCAGAAAGTCCGGATCACCGAATAATTTAGCTCTCTCTTTTTTCTCTCTTATACGAAAAGTAAATTATTCCTACCACTACGACCACCTCCGCCACCGGCACTAAAATCCACTCCATTATTAAAACCCCCTTTTTAAATATCCCCTGCCCCCTCTGAAAAAACATTTATTTAAGGGGGCAGGGACCGGCAATCCGGTTCTGTTCTTTTAGTCCGGCCGGATCACCGGGAATAGTTGCGACGTGTCGTTACTATTTTCCCGCTTTCGCGGGAATGACAGAGATACGCTTCACGAGATACAAGTTCGATAA
>NMQN01000737.1 GCA_003575245.1 Candidatus Atribacteria bacterium 1244-E10-H5-B2
TCTCCTTCTCCTCATATTCTCTTAAAATCTTTTCTTGGATTTCTTTCCATAAATTTCGTTCAAAGGTCAGTATGTTTGACCATTTTCTCATTCCGTTCTGGGTATGACTCTGGTTCGGGCAACAGCAATATAAATCGTGGCTCCCCTGTAAAATCTTTATCCCTGAAATCTTAACGATATCTTTAATTTCAATAGTCGCTATCCCTTTTAGCTTTTCATTATCCGGGACCATCTCTATATCTAAAACCTTTATATCCACCTTTAACTCCTTTCAAAATTCAATAGTTATTCGTATTTAAATATCAGGCTTCTAAAATTCTCTTTAATTATTCAATTTTATTTCATTCACCAATCCCACCAGGCTAACAGCAGGGAATCGAGACCCACCTGCCGAAATAGATAAATTAAACATCATTCAATTTACTAACCATTTTTACGAAATCTTCGAGCCATTCGCTATTAAAATTTATCCCACGCTTAGAAGGATTGAAAGTCCCCTCTTTGTTTAAAAAATTCTCCCTTAAATCGATTCTCTCAACCCCCCGGAATTGACTGATAGAAAGCACCAGCCTTTTATTATCAGCAATATCTAAATGACTAACTTCTTTCATAATTTTCACCTACCTTTATTTATTTTTGTATCTCCTTGGAGTCTTCTTTATCTCTCTAATTACTTTATTTATCCACCTCTTTTTATCTACCTTCCCATCTTTGCAAAGTTCAAAAGCGTGATAAATCATCTCTGGGTTGTTAATAAATGTCAGACATAATTTTATAAATTTGAACGCCCATTTCTCATTTTGTTCCATAGTATTACTGATAAAAAAAGTCCCACCTTCCTCGGTAAAATCAAAAGTTATAGAGTTTTTGTTTTCTGTATCTTTTTGATAATCTATCAAGTCTTCAAATTTTTTCATATTGTTTAACTCCTTCCTTCTTTGAGGCCGGGTTCACCGGCCGTTATTTAATTTTATTTCATTCACCGGTTCGGGGTACAGGATAAATTGATATTTACTACCTTTAATTTTCTTATATCTAAGATAGCCCTGGTCAGCTAAACGAGCCAGGGACCTATCAACGTCCTTGACCTTTACGCCAGCAAACTTGGCCATTTTCCTCTTTCCTAATCTGCCTCTCAGTATGTTCATTTACTATCACCTGCTTGACATCTGTCTAAACACCCTTTAATATATAAAAGGGTGTTAGCCTGTATACTCAACAAAACGAGGCTCACCAAAATTTAGGAGGATAGCCTACGAAAAAAGTGCTTGCGGGAGGCTATAAAATTTTTAAAAGGGGAAGTAAGCTAAGGGATTACTGCTACTTCCCTTTTTATTTTTAATTTAAAAAAAAGGATACCCTAAAGCTCTGTTTTGTAAAAGTGCTTAAAGATATCCCCGTTTATCATAATAAACATTTAAGTTACTTTCATTATAATCACTCACGAACCAAAGTCAAGAGTCCTCAGAAAATAAATAAATTCCCCTTTAAATCCAATGTCGTGTAATTGTTATTATAAGACACTCAAACCGGAGAAACAATCAAAAACCTTTTCTTTCTTCTCCGACAGGTCCAGCTCATCATCATAGACGATCAGCATATCCAGGGACTTGTGTCTACTAAACTTCCTGACTATCGAGACCTCAAAATTCTGTAAGAGGTTAGTTATATAATAATGCCTGAATCCGTGTATAGTCTTGTTGATGTTCAGTTCTCTGAAAAGGTCTTTAAAGTCTCTCTTTAAGGTCCTCTCCGATAGCCTCTTGCTCTTTCTGTTACCCAGGCTCTTAAACAAGGCTCCGGAGCCGATATTGCAGGTCTTAATATAATTCTTCAAGGTCTTCACCGTCTCCGGGTTTAAGTAGATCATCTCTTTGTCATCTTGGCCCTTCCCCCGGATATGAGCGATAGCACTAACCAGGTCTAAATCCTCTCTGTTTAATCGGATAACTTCTACCTGTCTTAAGCCTTGTAAAACAAAAAGACAGAATAAAGCCTTAATCCGGCTATTTTTAGACGTATCCGGTAAGGTCTTTATTCGGTCTTTCAATCTTATTATTTCCTCTTTCGACAGTCCTTCTCGTTTGTGCTTCTGGCTCTGATTAAATCCCTTTACATTCAAAGTTATATCGGGTATCAGCCCCCTTCTGGATAATTCTTTGAGCAGGACCCGGGCAGAGGCCAGATATTTATTTTTTGTAGAGGCAGAATATTCCTCTCTCCCCCCGAGGTATCTTTTAAATTCCAGAAATGAATCTAATCTAAAGGCCCTTTTTTCTATGAAATTTAGAAAGAGAGAGATCCGATAAAGATATTCCCTTTTGCTATTCTCTGATATATCCAGAAGTCCGAAAACGTATTCAGCTTTTCCTTTCAGGCTTTCCGGTAGAAGGTCTCTTCCTTCAAATTCAATTAAGCTCTCCATCAGACCTTCACCTTTCTTTCCTGGATAAACCTTTCAAGCTCCTCCGGCTCGACCCTCCAGACCTTGTTTAGTTTTATTCCTCTTAGTTTTCTGGTTTTAATGTAATAATAGGCTGCGTTATAGCAAAGGTTCAGTTTTTCGGCCACTTCTTTTAGAGATAACAGATTTGACATTTTCTTTTTACCTCATACTTTTTTTATATTTTAATACATATGTTTACTTTTGTCAATAAAATATCTTTAAAAACCCGTCTACCCTACAATTTTTAAATACCCTGCTCCCTTAAATAAACGTTTTTTCAGAGGGGGCAGGGATCGGCAACCCGGAGAACGCATAGAAAGCCGAATCACCGAATTAGTTCGCTTACTCATTTTTTCTTTTTCTTAATCGAAAAATAAGTTATTCCTGCCATCACGACTAAAATTATTCCAATAAGCCACCACTCCATTATTTAATCCCCCTTTTTTTAGCTTTTGCTTTTAATTTTTCACGATACGCAAATTCTTCAATTTCCTTTAATTCTTCTTCATAACCGCGACTGCCTTTTAACCAAAGTATTAATAAGAAAATCACCCCTAACCAAAAAATTAATTGAAACATAAATCGAAGTATCATTTCAAGAGTTCCTAATATATCTAATAGCCAAAGCCAAAAATTAAACATCTTTCTCGCCCTTTTTTATCCCTGCCCCCTTAGATAAAAGGTTATTAAAAAGAAGGGGGCAGGGATCGGCAATCCGGTTCTGTTCTTTTAGTCCTTACCGGATCACCATATTTTACGAATTATCTTGCGCCCGATAATTTTATTTTTAACTCTCCTGGCTATCTTCTTCGGATCACCGGAAGCCACCTTTGAAACATCGTTAGCTTCCCTTGCCAGGTTAAAAAGAAAAGATACTAATTTATTCATTGTCATTGCCTCCTTGAAAGCCATATTTTTTTTATTGCCTTACCTACCTCCTTAAACTCCTCACAAGTAAATATATTACTTTTAGCGTTATTGCAAATAGCACAAGCTAAAACACAATTTTCTTCACTATAACCTTTTTCATTATCTTTACGTTCTAACTCTAATATTTTGCCTCTACCTCCTTTTCTCTCCCCCTTCTTTTTATAAAATTTTCCCCATATCGGAATAAAGTCTCCTTCTTTTATCTTGCAATAATGACATTTCTCTCCGTCTCTTTCGTAAAGTTTAAAACGTAATTTATCCTTTTTATTCAATAACTTTTTTTCCTTTCGTTACTTTAAAATAGTCTCCTCTAAAATTTTATTGAGCAGGCTCTTTCTACTTTTATGGAGTTTTAAACGGATATCTAAATATCCATTTTCTCCGGCTATTATATTTATGGCAAAAGGCTCAACTATTTCTATCTCTTTCTCAATTTTCTCAACTTCCTCTATCCGCTTTAGAAGAGGAGTCTCTTTCCTCTTTTTCTGGTTAGTTATTCCCTTAAAAGCCTTCTCAATAATCTTAAAAGTAACCTCGAGCATAGCCGGTTTATTTTCGGTAAACTCCCTCTGATCGTCGAAAGAAATTAGTACCCCGACCCGACGAGATACCGGCTCGTAATCTCTGACAAATAAAGGTACAGAATCTAATTTGCTATAACTAACTTTCGCCCAAAGTCTAACGGTCTCTTTTTTCCGGAGCATGATATAACAAAATAGCAACCCGTTATAAGAATATTTGATATAGGTTTCTAAAAATTCTTTTCTGATCTGACCTCTCAAGCCCATAATAAACTTATCGATCTCCATGTAAAGACCAACGCTCCAACCTGCCCGACCTTTAGTATGAAATTCTTCGTCAAATTTCATTTTAATACTCCTTTCAATTTTTGTTTCCCTGTCCTCTAAACCGATATCGATATCAGAGGAAAATAAATTAGAAAATTCAAAGGATTCTTTAACCATATCGACCCCCTTTTAACTTTTCTCTCTCTTTCTGCTTTTTCTTATATTCTTTATTGTATTTTTTAATCTTTTCCCGGTTAACTAAACGCCAAATCTCTCTCGTTATCCGGCATTCTTCTTTATGTTCATTGTAGTAGAGGAGACTCCTCTTTTTTATAGCCTTTTTATTTTGCTCGTACCACTTTTTAGCCCTCTCTTTTAGCTCCTCTTTATGAGCGATCCGGTACTTTTCATTATAAATTTTTCGCTCTTCTTTATGACTTTCCCGGTAGAGTCCACCGCCTATTTTTACCCGGTCGACATCCTCATAATAACGCCTTAAACTTTCCCGGCTCTGACAAACTTTGCAGACTTTAGTCCTGCCATTTTTACTTCTCCGATCCCTCGTAAATTTAGAAATTATCTTTCGCTCCCCACATTTAGAGCAGATCCTAAATATCATCTTACGAGTTTCTCTCTCTTCAAGTTCCTCTTCTCTTTTCCTAATTAAAGCCAAATCTTCAAATTCATAAAAGTCCGGAAATTTTTTAATTATGATTCCCCCTCTCAAATTCCCCTGCTCTCTGGGAACGCATAGGAAAATCGGAGAGCAGGGTATCAGCAACCCGAGAGGTTAGTAGTCTATGAGACAGTCCAATTGAATTAAGGGAAATTACTACAAAAGCCCTAATTCAATTTCGCAACCTCTCCTAATTAGCCCGGATCACCGCATTAGTTCACTTACTACCTTTTTTCTCTTTTCTAATACAATATACAATTATCCCCAAAACTACTAAAAACGTTATAATCGGATACCAATACATTATATAACCCCCCTTTTTTTAAATAGTCCTGCCCCCCGAGAGAGTCCCTTTCGGATCGAGGAGCAGGGAACGGCAACCCGAGGAATTGGAATTAAGCCAGATTGCCGGGATTCGATTCTTTAATTTATTTTATTTTGACTCTCTTAGCTACTTCCTGGCTTCCCCAACTCCAAACAATTACTAAAATTCCTTGTGGAGCATTTTTAATCAAATACAGATACATTGGAATTTTAGCTATTAGATAATCCCGTTCGCCTGGCTTTAATTCTATTTCAGGCCAAGCGTTAGAAGTTCTCGCATATAAAGGGCCTCCATCGACATCTTTTACTATCATATTTACACTACCTCTCCAAACATTTTCCCCTTTATTAGTGGCATAACACTGAGTTACATAATAATCCGGTGCCTCTGAAAATAGTATATCTTCTGGACTTAAGGTTAATACAGATTGTTTTTTATTCCCTTCACCACAACTCGATAAAAACATAGCTAATATTAAAAACAAAACTACCAAAAAATACTTCCTTTTCATTTCTTAAATTTCCCCTTTTTATATTTTTTTAAATTGGATCACCCAGTAACCCAATTATAGATATCAATAACCCTGCCCCCCTTAGATAAAAGGTTTTAAAAGAAGGGGAGCAGGGGACCGGCAACCTGGGTCTGTTCTTTTAGTCCTTCCCAGATCACCGGGATATTTTAATAACCTCTTTTATTCAAGAATACTGCTTTTCTATGATCATAAGGAATAGATTTTTTATGTTTCCCGCGTTCGCGGGAATCCTCTTTTTCCTTAATAATTTTCTTAATAGATTTTAAAGCCAATAAATATTTAGATCTTTCGCTTTCTGTTAGATCTTCTTTTTTCAATTCCCATAGATAGAAAGCCCGGGTCTGTTCTAAACTTTTTAGTTTTATGTTATTGATTTTTTTCATTTAATCGATATCACCTTCTTAATTGGTAATCACCCTATTTTATATATTAGCCAAATTACTCCTGCCAGTATTATTACAATAGCAACCCAGGCCTGCGCCGGATCGCTAAATTTTATTTTCATAATTGATTTTACCCCCCCTTGTGTATTTCTCGAAATTATATTCATCGATTAACTTAACAAGTGTTTTATCTGAATGAGTAGCATAGCCCTTAACTCTATTAGCAAAAATCCTTATGGTTCTACAAAATAAAATATATTTCTCGTCAGGGCTCTTATAGTAGTCGTATCCGTAAGCTCTCGCTATTTTGTAGTCCCACATAGGAAAGAAATCAGGGGCTAAAATATGTAGGGCTTTAGAAACTGATACCGGAGATTTTCTACCTTTCATTCTTCCCGAATCAATCTGTAAAGCCTCTAAAAATTCTTTGAATAGCTCGGCTATATTTTTCTCATCAGATTCTAATAAATCAGCTATATGTCTTTTTCTAAAGATACTTAATTTAAAAAGATTAGCTCTTATACAGCTCTCTAATCTATCAAAATCAAAAATCCCATATCTGTAAAATGCTTGATTGTAAGATAGCAGGAATGCTCCCGTGCCGATGGTCATGTTATAAAGATCCTTCCAAAAATGGGAGATAAAGAACGAAGATACCTCATATATGGCATCTTTCGGCTCTCGTCTTTTAAATTCTTCTATCCCCTGGAGAAATTCTTCTTGACTGGGGATATAGGCTATTTTATTCTTCATCTTTTCCCTCCTGTTTTTATCCCTGCCCCCTAGAAATGCACTATAAAACCAGAAGGCAGGGGACGGCAATCTGGGGAAAGCACCGACTCAAACCGGACCGCCGGGGTTCCTCTTACTATAAATTAAGTTCTTCTGCATTTTTAAACTTAAAAACACCTTATCTTTCTACTAATAATTTGATATATAATACGAGGCAGTCGCAATAACGTAAGCTCCCTCTGAATGTGCACTATCTTTTAATTGCCCTTTGTAATAACATTTAACGTTTACTGTTCCTGTCTCTCCATTGTTTTGAGCAGAAATATAAAGAAAATTATCACTAAAATATCTATAACTATAACTCTTCGGTAAGTCCACATCGCTATACTGCTCAGTACCACCAGTAGGATTTGATAAAGTTACACTTACAGATTTTGCAGTACCTGAAATTTTATATTCGACTTTATATTCATAATCTGGAGTTACCACTCCACCGCAACCACTTAGAAACATAGCTAATATTAAAACTAAACCTACTAAAAAATATTTACTTTTCATAATTTAAAATCCCCCTTTATATTTTATTAATAACTTGCTCAGAATAGCCCTTCCTAAAGCTCCTGAGTAGCCTACAATGCGT
>NMQN01000606.1 GCA_003575245.1 Candidatus Atribacteria bacterium 1244-E10-H5-B2
AGCCTGAATGAATTGAGAGAATTGTCCTATCAGGAGGGATATGATGAAATTGAGCTGTTGGCCAAAATAAAACACTCCGGGATTAATTCTATAGCCATTCATGAAGATAGTCTGGAAAGTCTCACTTTGTCTGGAAAGATACTCTATTTTTCTGATAAAGAACTTAACAAATTAAATTTCTTCTTAAAATCGATTGACCCCTTTAAAAAATTTCAACCTTCACCGGGGGAATCTTATATTATATTTAATGATAAAAATGATTATCTTCGTATAAAGGAAAATTTACAAAGACAATTAGGTGAAGATTTAGTAAGAGATCTTAGTTTTCTTCCTTATGTAGGTTTAAAAGTGAAAGGGAGTGAAGAAAAACTTGCTGATTTAGGTTTAGGATTTTCAGAAGAAGATATTGATTTGGTAAGAAATTTGGGCTTTCAGGTCATTTTACGTCTTAAAAATTTTTCTCAAATAAATAAGGAAGATATAGAGTTCAAATTTAAAGAAAGTGATAAAGCAGGAAAGATTTCGGGAATAATTTTTGAGGGGGAAACAGTTTTAGGTTACCCTTTAAAAGAGAATTTACTTTTTACCGCAGAACTTTTACAAAAAAAAGGATATCCTTTCGGAATTATAGAATTTGCTGGTCAAAAAGGGATTGAAACAGTCGCTCAATCAGCAAGTGAATTAGCAGTTAGAGTTCATAGTATTACCAAAGAAGAAATGGAAATTATTTCCAAACAGAAAGCCATAGAAAGATGGATTAGGGCAGCTAAAGAAAGAAAGGTGAGGATCTTTTATATCAAGCCTTTTATGAAATCTATCTCTAATCTTATCGAGGATAATATATCTTATATTAGAACTATAAAAGAAGAGTTAGAAGTGAGTGATTTTAACACAGGAAGGGCCAGCATTCTTTCTACTACCTACCGAGAACCAAAAATATTTATTCTTTTATTAATCCTGGGGGTTATTTCTGGTGGATTAATCCTCTTGAAAGATGTTTTCAATATAAAAAAATATCAAGAATATTCTCTGTTATTATTAGGAATCTTATTTTCTTTAGTCCTGTTTTTTTTAAACCAGGAAATCTTTTTAATAAAGTTGATGGCTTTATTGGCAGCTCTAATATTTCCCACTTTGGCTATCATTAATAACGAAAAGTATTTTTTAGAAAACAATAATTCTAAATTAAAAGACACCCAAAATTTTTCTAAAAATAATCCCAGTTTTATTCAGATGATAAAAGAAGTTCTATCCGGATTTTTCAGGATAATTTTAATTACTTTATCCGGTGCTCTGTTAATAGCAGCTTTATTAAGCAATAATAAATTTATGTTGGGTATAGAACAGTTTAGCGGAATAAAGATTTCTTATTTGGCCCCACTTCTTTTAGTTCTGGCGATAATGTGGTTAAAGGTGAATAAGGGTAGATTAATGATTTTAGAAAATATCAAGAAGCCCATCCTGATTGAACATGTAATTATAATGGTTTTCTTTGCAGTATTTTTAGTAATTTATATTTCTCGTTCAGGGAATTTTTCTTTTCTCCCCGTTTTAAGCATTGAGGAGAAGATAAGAATCTTCTTGGAAAAGACATTAATTGCCCGACCCCGAAATAAAGAATTTTTAATCGGCTATCCCGCTCTATTATTGGCGATGAGTATGAACTTTTTAAAAGTAAAAGAATTTAAGATTCCGATAATTATTATCGGGACTGTTGGCCCAGTTACTTTAATTAATACCTTCTGTCATATTCACACTCCCTTTTTATTTTCAATGTTACGCTCTTTTAACGGGGTATGGTTAGGTTTAGTATTAGGATTAATAGCAGTTACTATATTTTATTATCTGGTAAAAATATTTAGGGAAAAAATTAATTATGAAAAAGCCTAAAACCATAGTAAAGATAATGATTTCCGGTTATTATGGTTTTAATAATACCGGGGATGAGGCTATTCTTGAATCTATGGTTAGAGCCTTTAAGGAAAAGATACCCCAAATAAAAATAGTGGTTCTTTCCCATAACCCTTTGCAGACCTCTCAAGCCTATCAGATAAAAACCATAAATCGACTGCATTTAATTGATATTATACGCTGGTTACGAGATACTAATCTTTTTATTAGC
>NMQN01000179.1 GCA_003575245.1 Candidatus Atribacteria bacterium 1244-E10-H5-B2
ACCGCTATGAGATTGGGGATGGCGGCCTATTTAATTCCCTTTTACTTTGTCTACCATCCGGCTCTTCTCCCCCGAGGAGAATCCACTTTTTTAGAGGTTTTCTTAGCCGTGTTAGGAGGATTAGTAGCTGTTTTCTGTATGGGGGCTTTAGGAGAACAATACTTTGTTCGTCGATTACCCTGGTATAAATCATTTATGCTTGTAGCAGCTATCATTCTAATTATGTATCCTAACACCTTGCCACAGGTACTGGCTGTTCTTTTAGCACTATTTGTAGGGATCACTGAATATATTAAACGAAGTACAGACAGACGACCACCACTGGAAGCCAAAAGCGTTTAGAGGATTATGAAATTATTTGAACATAATTTTATTAATAGATTTGAAAAAGATAAATTATAAAGATTTTTTAACTGTTAAATCAGGATTTAGTTATACTATAGATCCGGATAAGGCAGTATATCAAAGTCTAAAATATTTAAACATAATAGGAATTAAATAAACCAATTGGAAATAAAATATGGAATACGAAATAAAAGACATAGAAATATATAAAGCTATTTCTAGGATTACAAAGCCGATAGCGGATGCCACACATAATATTTCTGAAATATCTTTTTTTATAATTGAAATAAGACTAAGATCTGGGATTGTAGGGCAAGGATACTTGTTATCTTTTCATTATTCCCCAAATGCAATTTTAGGGGCTTTAAAAGATATCAAGAATTTTGCAGTTGGTTACAATGTCTATGAAACACTAAAAATTAAACATGACTTTGAGGTTAATGCAGAATATTTTGGAAATTTGGGATTGCAAAGATGGAGCTTAGCTACTCTTAATGTTGCCATGTGGGACGCATGGGGGAAAACATTAAATCAACCAATATGGAAAATATTTGGAAGTAAAGTGCGAAAAGTTCCCATTTATGGAAGTGGAGGATGGCTTTCATACAGTGATAATGAATTGATAGATGAAGTGCTTAACTATAAATCAAGAGGCTTTAAAGCTGTTAAGATAAAAGTGGGTTCTAAAGAAATTGAACGGGACATAGAAAGACTAAGAAAGGTCAGGGAAGCGGTAGGAACAGACATTAAGATCATGATGGATGCAAATCAAGGATTAGATGTTCCAACGGCCTTAAAACTTTCTAAAGAAGGTTCGAAAATTGGCATTCATTGGTTTGAGGAACCCATTCTCAACACTAATTTTGCAGGCTATGAAACACTTAAAAGGAAAACATCTATTTCTTTGGCTATGGGCGAAAGGGAATACAACTGTGAGGCATTAAAAGAGCTTATTAAAAGAAATGCAATAGATTTGTGGCAACCCGATATTATCCGTATTGGTGGCGTAGAAGAGTGGAGAAATTCGGCTGCGATTGCGAATGGATACAACATACCGGTATTACCCCATTATTATAAAGATTATGATGTTCCACTTTTATGTACCATCTCAAACGGTTATGGCGCAGAGTCCTTTGACTGGATTGATAAAATTATTGACGAGCCAATGAAAATTGACAACGGGTATGCGATTCCACGTGAAACTCCAGGATGGGGATTTAAATTCAAAGAAGCATCTTTACATGAGGTTAAATAATGGCAAAAAAAATAGTAGACACATTAATCGAATTATTTACTTTGGAAGGACGAGTGGGTATTGTTACGGGTGGGTCAAAGGGAATAGGTCTCGCAATTTCTTCATTGCTTGCTAATGCAGGGGCTAAGGTTTATGCTGTTAGCAGAACAGGGAAAGTAGAAGATGAATCTCATCCCACAAATAAAAACATTATTCATATCCCCTTAGATATAACTGATAAAGAGGATACAAAAAGAGTAATTACAGAAATAGGAAATAAGGAAGGTTTAGATTTTTTAGTTAATAATGCGGGCATTACCTATAAAGGAAAAGCAGAAAAATTTGATTTAGATCAGTGGGATTTTATTCATAAGGTAAATGTGGATGCTGTTTTTTACTTGTCGCAATTTGCGTATCCTTATTTAAAAGAATCAAAGTTTATTGGGCGTATTGTGAACATATCTTCTATGGCAGCACATTTGGGTTTTTCCGAAGTAGTGCCTTACTGTTCGACAAAAGCAGCTGTACTGGGAATTA
>NMQN01000466.1 GCA_003575245.1 Candidatus Atribacteria bacterium 1244-E10-H5-B2
TCCATAACATGTTCAACTATTAAAAAAGTAATACCAGTATCTCGTAAATTCTTGACCAGTTCTACCGACTCTTTTACTTCAGTTGAGGTTAAGCCAGCCATACTTTCATCGAGCATAAGAAGTGTTGGACCTGTAGCTAGAGCACGAGCCAGCTCAATTCTCTTTTTCAAACCGATAGTTAAATCACCAGCACGTTTATTCTTTACTTCGGATAAATAAACTATTTTTATCCACTCTTCAGTAATTTCAGCAGCCTTTTTATTATTAGGCTCACGCAGATAAGCCCCAATAAGAACATTATCAAATACCGTCATATCTTTTAAAGGATGAACTATCTGAAAGGTACGTACTGCCCCCAATCTCGCTACTTTATAGGAAGGAAATCTGGTAATATCAGTTTCATTAAATAAAATACTTCCTTCACTCGGTTGGTATAAACCAGTTATGCAGTTAAATAACGTAGTTTTACCGGCACCATTAGGTCCTATCAAACCCACTATCTGCCCTTTTTCTACGTTAAAGGAGATATCATTATTAGCAACCAGCGAACCAAATTTTTTGGTAACATTATGAACTTCAAGTAACGCCAATTTATTCACCCCCCTGTGCCTTCCCGAGATCAAAATCAATCTTTTTACTACCTTGAGAATACTTTTTTATATCTGAAATAATACCCATAATTCCTCGCGGTTGTCTCACCACAACTACAACAATTAGAATACCAAAAATAATTAAATCAAGACCGCCTCCCAGGCCACCCCACAAAGCCCGACTATATTCCTGAAGAGGAATTAAGACAAGAGCTCCCATTAATGGGCCTAAAATTGTTCCCGCACCACCAAGAATAGTGATAAGGACAAAGATCATCGACATACTCAAAGACATAACCATAGGTGGATCCACTCGAAAATTATATTGTACGAAAAATGCTCCACATAAAGCTGCAAGAAATGCAGATATAGCCATAGCCATTAATTTAACTTTGGCACTATTAATCCCTGTAGATTCAGCTGCTTCCTGATCTTCTCGCACAGCTACTAAATAATATCCAAAACGATTCCGTTCAATCCATCTTACTACATTAAAAATTATAAAAAATAAGATTAAAGCTCCATAATAATATGGTCTTTTGGTTTCATACCACATAAAATTCTTCCATCCCTCTTCAACGAGAGGATAATCAAGTCCAAGAGCACCCCCTACCCAATACCAGACCATAAAAAGCCGATTAAATATCTCTACTATAGCGAAAGTCGCTATAGCGAAATAATGACCTTTAAGTTTAAAACAGGGATAACTGATAATTACAGCAATAATACTTGCTGTAATTGCCCCGATTAAAACCCCAGGCCAGGGGGCCATCCCATATTTCACTACTGCCATTCCGGCACCATAGGCACCAATTCCAAAAAAAACTGAATGCCCAAAAGATACCTGTCCACCATAACCTCCAATTATATTCCAGGCTTGGGACATACTGGCAAATAATAAAATGAGAATAAGTACATGCTGAAGAAAAGAATCTCTTGCTACAAAAGGAATTAGAGGAATAATAGCCAAAACTGCAATAAATAAGTACCAGTAAATATCTTTTTTCTTAAATTTTATTATACTCATAATTTTACCACCCAAACAAACCTTTAGGTTTAAACATTACCACTACCAAATAAAGTCCAAAAACAACCACATATTTAAAGACTGGGGCAATATAAAAACCTCCAAATGCTTCAATTAATCCTATAGATAAGGCAGCCAATAAGGCACCGGGTATACTGCCAAAACCTCCCATAGCCACCGCAATAAAAGCGATTAGACCAAAAAGTCCCCCTACTTCGGGATGAACAGCAAGATATGATGGCATCAATCCTCCGGCAATGCCTACACAGGCACCGCCCAGACCAAAGACAAAAGCAAAGACCCAATCAGTTTTAATTCCCATTAATTCTGCAGCTTCCTTATCCATGGCAGTGGCCTGAATTGCCCAACCTAAACGTGTACGCTTAATAATATAATAAATAATAAAAACTACTGCTAATGCAAATAACCCAGTAACTAACTGAGGTAAAGGAAATATAATTTTACCTAATATAATTTTTTTTCCATCCAATAAAGTCCC
>NMQN01000824.1 GCA_003575245.1 Candidatus Atribacteria bacterium 1244-E10-H5-B2
AATAATACTAACTATATAAAAGAGAGGAGAAAATAATGCCTGAAGACTTACAGATTGGACGTTCTGTAGAATTAACTTATGAGTTGTTAAGAGGTGCAATAGATTTGCATGTGCATCCCGGTCCACATCTTAAGAGTTCACCGAGAAGAGTCGATCCAATTGATTGTGCTATCGAAGCAAGAGATGCTGGTATGCGTGCGATGGTTTATCTGGACTGTTTTGAGATGTCAAATGGTATTACATGGTTAGTTAACAGACATGTAGAAAACTTTACAGTATTTGGTGGACTTATCATGAATACTGTTTATGGTGGGATGAACCCACGAAGTGTTACGACTGCTCTTGAGTATGGCGATGGTGCTAAATATATACAATTTGGAAGTCACTCTACTTACTATCAGGCATCAAAGGAAGGTCGGGTTGTAGATGGCCAGTTTAAATCCTTGGTGGAGTTATATCCCAAATTCAGAGATGAGGAACTAGGAAGAGCCATTTCTATTCCTGTAGAGGGAGATCCGTCTCCAGAACTTGATGAAATACTAAAAACAGTCGCCGACCATAAAGGTGTCTATTTAGACACAGGCCATGTTTCGGTGCCAGAGGCGCTTAGATTGTGTGAGCTAAAAGATCAGTATGGAATTGAGAATCTAATTATTTCCGGATCTGTTACAAAGATTGCCACTATGGACGAACTGAAAAAAATGGTAAAGATGGGTGCCCTCGTTGAGCAATCGATGGCTGCATTTTCCGCAGCCCAGATGGTTCCTCTTACCCATTACTATGTAGAAAAAGAGTACGCATCCATTGATGAAGGGATGAAAGCACCTGAAACTGAAGGTATACGAGTTGTTGCGAAACAAATACGGGCATTAGGCGCAGAAAACATGATTATAGACACGGACTTTGGACGTTATTCATTGTCTTCACCTGTGGAAGGTCTGCGTCAGTTTATATCATTATTGTTAGATATGGGGATTTCAGAAGAAGAGGTTAGAACTATGGTAAAAATCAACCCCGAGAGGGTTTTGGGTCTTAAGCCATTACCTTCTGAATCTTTTCCAATCCAATAAAAGAGAAGGAATAAAGAAAAATGAAAATAGATAAAGATAGACTTTCGATTTGCAGTATTTCTTTTATTAAATATGAACTAGAAAAAGCTTTTGAAATAATAGTTGATGCAGGTTTTAAAAAAGTTGATATTTTGTAAAGGCATTCGCATTTTTCACTGTTTGAAGATGAGTGTGATCCAAAAAAATTATTAAAGGCTGCGAATAATAACGGAATAAAAATTGCCAATATCACATATTATATTAGTAAAGGGACCGACGGTCGAACTGTAGCCAATCAAAGCAAAACTGATTTAATTTAAGGAGGTGAAAGCCGGCGCATAGCATTTTATTAACCCGATGGGCAGAGTGTCACCGGTCTGTTCATTGAGGTTTCCATTAAATACCGATGGCAAAAATTATATTTTAGGAGGTATTGTTATGAGAATTATGAGAAGAAGACTCAGCTTTGTGATGTTTTTAGTGGTAATTTTATTGTTGGCATTTGTTTCAGTCTCCTCTTTTGCCGCAGAATACCCGAAGGAGAAGGTTATTCGTATCTTTATACCTTACGGTGCAGGAGGGGGATCGGATATTTCTGGAAGGATGCTTGCAAGTGCAGCACAGCCATTAATAGACCAGCGAATCGACGTAATATCTATGCCTGGAGCTGGTGGACAGGAAGCGATTAATTTTGTGATGAATCAACCACAGGATGGTTATACCTTCCTCCAAACTGACTATGGGCCTCTTATTACCACTGCTTTGACAGAAAAAGTGGGCTATGACCTTTCTGACTGGAAACCCATTTTCCAGATAACGGAAGTTGTTCCTACATTCTTTGTAAAAGCAGATAGCTCCATCAAGGATATTAATGATTGGATTGCTAAAGCAAAGGCTAATCCTAATGTATTTTCAGTTGGTCATGGTAGATATCTCAGCGTACCACATCTTCCTCTTATCATGTTTGAAAAACTTACTGGTATTGAGAATAAACATGTTCCTACCACTGGAGGATCTGAAGCTTTGGCTTTTGTTCTTGGTGGTCATGTTGATATTGGTGCATCTGTACCTAGTACTATTGGAGCGACTGTTAAAGCTGGGCTGACCAGAGCTTTGGCAGTATGTTCGGAAGAAAGGGTCCCATCCCTACCTGATACACCCACTATGAAAGAACTCGGATATGATGTCGTCCTTCCTGCATGGTATACCATATTTGTATATAAAGATGTACCGGAAGACAGAATCGAGTTTATCCAGAATAAGTTTATTGAAGCTCTGAATACCAAGTCAGCGCAATCCATGGCTAAAAAGTTAAACATTCGTCTTACTCCTATCGGAGCCGAAAAATCTCAGGTAATTTATAATACAACAATAGAAAACCTCAAAACTCTTCTTTCTGATATAATGAAGAAATAGGTTTGGTCTTGCACGCACAGGTCATAAAATGACCTGTGCGTTTTAACTTAAGCAAAGGGAAAGAGAGGTTTTTTTCAGATGGATTTTGTATTTTCTGTTTTACAAGGAGCATTTGTGCCAGAAGTTATTATATTTGCTATGGTCGGAGTTTTCCTTGGAGTTACTGTTGGAGCTATCCCTGGCCTCAGCGGAGATATGGCAATAGCTCTACTGCTCCCATTTGTGTATAAACTGAATCCTGTCCCGGCTTTAGGGATGTTGATCGGTATCTATAAAGGCAGCATGTTTGGTGGTGCAATTTCTGCCATTTCATTTGGTGTCCCAGGAACACCTGCCGCAGTGGTTACAATGGAAGACGGGTATCCTGCTAAAAAGAATGGCTATCCTAAAAAAGCTATGCTTACTGCTCTTTATTCTTCGGTAACAGGGGATTTTTTTAGTACCTTGATCCTTATTTTTCTGGCCCTTCCCTTGGCGAGCGTATCCTTGAAATTTGGTCCGGTGGAATTTTTTGCCCTTTATGTATTTGCCATGATGATGATAGCCCTTCTCGTTCAGGGTGGAATGAAGAAGGGCCTTGTGGCAGCGGGTATTGGACTTTTCATAGGATGTATAGGTATGGACCCAGTAATTGGAACGACACGCCTTATTTTTGGGATTAGTCGATTAAGGGGTGGAATACCACTGATACCCCTCTTGGTAGGTGTTTTCGCTGTTTCCGAGTTAATGATACAGTTTGCAAAAGAATGGTACCGTAGTAGATTAAAGAAAATTAAAGAATTATCTAGACTGTCTAAAGAAAGTGGTTATGATCCATCCAAGGATATAATGAGCTTTAAGGTATACCTATCAACTTTAAAGGCAACTATGATAGGTTCTGCTATGGGAACTTTTATAGGTGCCCTTCCAGGGGCGGGGTCTTCTTTGGCGGCTTATGTGAGTTATGGAGCGGCAAAGCGAGCTTCTTCCCATCCAGAGCAATTTGGCAAAGGAATTCTTGAAGGTGTAGCGGCTCCAGAAGCAGGTAATAGTGCAACCTGTGGGGCTTCTATGATTCCCCTTCTTACATTTGGTATACCTGGTAGTGCTACTGCTGCCTTGATAGGAGCAGCACTTATAATGCAGGGTATTAACCCAGGACCATTAGTGTTCCAAGAAAATACACTTATAATGTTTACCCTCTTTGTGGTCATTTTTTATGCAAGCGTAATGAATCTGGGTTTTGGTTATGCTTTGATTCCTCTTTATGCTAAAATTTCCATGGTAAAGCCTAGGTTCCTTTTTCCTTCAGTATTTATTTTCGCTCTTATTGGAACATACGCTTCCAGGAATTCTATCACTGATGTCTGGATTCTTCTTATAGCCGGGTTACTGGGTGCACTTTTAAGGAAGGGTAGATTCCCCCTTGGACCCTTGGTTTTAGCTTTTATTATTGGACCAGGTGCTGAAAAGGCTCTTCGCCAAGCTCTTTTGATAGGGGGAGGGGAATGGAGTGTTCTTCTTAAAAGTCCCATAGCAATAGGTTTTTACGCCATAAGTGTTGTGAGCATAATTCTCCTTACCAAGTTTCAGAAAAAATTAGCTTAGTTAAAATTAAAAATGAGAAAGGAAGAAGCTTCATAGATGAAACGATTTTCTCTTAATTATGATCTGTTTCTGTCAGGTTTTATTACATTTATTGGGCTTGCTGGGCTAGTTTATCTCCACTTTGAAGAATTGAGTATGGGAGCTGGGATAGGTGCAAAACTTTTCCCCCAGCTTTCCCTTTTGATAATGTTCATTTTTGGAGTATTAATGGTGGTTGATGCACTAGGTGTAAAACATGCAGTGGCGTATCCTGAGATAAATATTTTATCTATCGCTCTTTTTGTGACGCTATCGATATTGTATGTACTATTTTTAACCAGAATAGGAATAATAACAGCCACGTTCTTGTTCCTTCTTGTTTCTTTTAGTATCCTTGCACCTGAAGGGAAAGCAAGCTTGAAGAGCAGTATAATTTACTCAGCTTTTTTAACATTCTTTATATGGATTATTTTTGTAAGAATAATAGGCATTATTCTACCTCAAGGCCTATTGATATAGAAAACATAGGTTTTAATAAAAAATTATGAGAAAGGTTAGATTGACTTCTGTTAAAGAAAAAGTATCTGTTACTACGTTACTCCTGTATGACATGGTTCCCAAAATATGTGGATGTATCTGAGGCCTGCTTGAACAATCTATCGAAAATATGGGTATTCATGTTATGTGGACAGGAAGAGAAGTTTCTTTTCCAATAAATGCAGATTTTTTCCTGGTAATGAAGAGTAAAAAAACCACAGAAAACCAGTTTGAAAAAAAGAAATTTTTAGTTTAATATATCTTTTAAACGCATAAGTTGTTATTACAGAATCTGTAACGATTGATTATGAGGCTACTAAAAAATTGTGCAATTTATTATAAGGCCTCCAATTGTTAAAAATTTTAAAAAGAGGATGGAAGAATAACAAGATTATAAATAATTTGGTTGAAAAAAATTATCAAATTATAAATCTGAAAAAATAGATACAAAGGAGTGGAATTTTAAAATGGATAATAAAAGCGTGAAATTTCCTCGTTCACGTAAAAAAAGTGAAGAATTATTAAAGGGGACAATTGACATACATGTCCATGCCTGTCCCCATCTTGTAAGTAGTCCAAGGAGCATTGATCCTGTAGAGGCAGCTATTGAAGCAAAGGAAGCAGGTATGAGGGGTATTGTTTACATGGATGTTTTTAATATGTCTGTGGGAACATCATGGATAGTTAATCAAGTTGTTGAAGGATTTACTACGTATGGTGGGATTATATTAAATACTGTTTTTGGAGGTATGAATCCAAGGGCGGTTAAAACGGCTGTATACTATGGATCAGGAGCACGCTATGTTAGTTTTGGAGCACATTCTACTTATTACCAGGCTTACAAGGAAGGGCGCTATGAAGATGGAAAGTGGATTACCCTGAGGAAAAAGTATCCCAAATTTGTAGAAGAAGAATTGAGTCGTTGCATAAGAATTCCTCAGGGCAAACCAGGGCATGATCTTACTGAAATACTAGAAATTATCGCTGCTAACCCACAAATTTATCTTGTTACAGGACATGTTTCCAATGAAGAAGCATCTAGAATAATTGAATTAAGTAAAGAATTTGGAATTAAAAAAGTAGTTGTATCCAATGCCGTTATAGAAAACATGTCTGATGCTGAAATAGAAAAAGTTGTAGCTTCCGGTGCGTTCGTGGAACGCTTACTGGCTGCTCATACACATACTACTACAATTCCCAAGACTCACTATTATATTGAAGAAGAATATAGGGCAATGGACGAAGGCCTTAAAGGGATAACTAGTACGGGTGTTGCGGGAGTAGCTGAACAAATCAGGAAATTTGGGTCAGAATACTTTATTATCGGAACAGATTTTGGAGTATATACGTTGCCAACACCATTAGAAGGTATGCGTGAATTTATTGCTTGTCTGCTTGATATGGGATTAAGTGAAAAAGAGATACGTACGGTAAGCAGTACAAATCCCGGAAGACTCCTTGGACTTAATGATTAAACCCGTTACAAAAGATAAATAATTTGCAGGGCGGAACAAAGTTGAAAAAAATAAAGATTACTTTTCTAAAAGAAAATATTTAGGCAGTAGCCATTCTACTCGAGGATAAGGCTCCTCAAACATGCAAATTGCTTTGGGATACTGTAGAAACCCCCTTGGAAAACTATGCAATCCATGCAATGTTTACCGACAGAGAATTGTCCTTTCCAATTTCATATTAGAAGTTGGATAATGAAAAAGCGTTAAATATAACCCCAGAGAATTAGATAGTATTTCCAGTGCCGGGTGACCTTATCTGGAATGCCTACTATCCATATTAATGGCAGGGAGTTCCACGCCCGGTTTATGATTTCGGAATTTTTTATGGAAGAGATATTCGTATCTTTCTTACTATGGGCTGGAGGCTAAGTAACTATTTTGGATCCATCGTGGAGAATTTTCAAGAATTCGCTGAAATTTGTGACAACTGTCAGAGCGAAGGAAAAAAGTTAATGAAAATTGAAAGAGTAGAATAACCTTGAGTGAGTACATAATTGCTACGAACATCCGTTATATGGTTTTTAAAAAAAATATAAATATAATCCCAAATAATGATGAAGGAGGAAGCATTTACTTCAAAGATTGAGAAATTTGAAAGATATAAGTCGCCCTTATGTAAAAGGAACATTTTATTTAATTTACCGGGACTGATGGTAATCTGTTAAGGTGAGTACCTACGTCTGCAAAGAGGTAGGAGTCTATTATAAGGCCATGCAATCTGGATGAGTTTGCTAGTCAAAACAAAATCCAATACTACTAAAAGATTGTATGTTAAATGTAGCAGGCATATGGGGTGAAGGCTATTATTCTAACCCAAGGAGGTCTGATATATATTGTTATGTCAGAAGTCAGCAGAAGCCATACTAGCTGGTAAATGCCACCTGAAGGGCTGAAAATGAAGCGGAGGATTAACTTGGCAAGTTTGATAAACATATTAAGAAGGCAGAAAACTCTACAAAGAGTCTGCCCTGAAAAGAAAGCGGTACAGCTGCAGAATAATCAGGGAAAGCTGAGTATGTATTTGGTACAAACCAAAGATTAATTCCGCAGAGAAATCCGTAGTGATTTGTGAACCGCCGTATACCGAACGGTACGTACGGTGGTGTGAGAGGATGGTAGATAAATTAATTATCTACCCTCTTCGATTTTTAATTAAACGGTAGGAGGGTAAAAAAATGGCCATTTATACTGAAGAGATTGCAGATTATATCTGGAGAAACGGCAATATTATTCCCTGGAAAGAGGCTATGGTACATGTAAATTCCGTGGGTCATGCGTCGGTGGCGGGAGTCTTTGAAGGGATCAAGGCATACTGGAACGAAAAACACGAACAGCTGTATGTTTTCCGGCTTCCGGAAC
>NMQN01000421.1 GCA_003575245.1 Candidatus Atribacteria bacterium 1244-E10-H5-B2
TACTGGGTAAAATTATTAAGCTCTTTTCAAAAAAAATTATTCTGAAAATATCTTTTATTCTCTATGCTCTGGCTTTATCTATTATTCCTCTTATATCTCAACCCTGGCTATTTTTTATCCCTATAATTATCTTTGGAATTGCACATGGTATGAATATTCCTGTTATTCAGGCTCTCTTCGCAGAGGCAGCCCCCGTGAAATACCGGGCTACCTTTATGTCGGTAAGTGGAATGACTTTTCGAGTAGGTCAGACCCTGGGACCACTTTTAATGGGAATGGTTATAAGTATCTGGGGAATAGGTGGAGCTTTTTATGCTGGTGCAGGATTATCAATAGTTATGTTTATAATAGTATTTAGATTATAATATAAAATAGAACTGCTTTTTTCTATTTTTCTAAAAATTATTTTTAGGTGAGATAGAATAATATACCTAAAAAATGAGAAATGCTTCCACCCAGGACAAATATATGCCAGATGGGGTGGTGATAAGGCAATCTTTTCCATAAATAAAATACTATTCCTAAAATATAACAAGCTCCTCCGATAAAAAGCCAGATAATCATCCCCCGGGGAACCATCTGTACCATTGGTTTGAAGGCAATGATAATAACTAATCCCATAGCAACATAAGATAAGACCAATAAAGCTTTAAGTTTGTCAAGAAGAAGTATGGTTACAGCGATACCACCTATGGCTATACCCCAAACGATACCGAAAAGTGTCCAACCCCAGGCTCCCCGCATAAAGGTAAGGGTAATAGGGGTGTAGCTCCCTGCAATAAGAAGATAGATTGTTGAATGGTCCAGAATTCTGAAAATATTTTTTATCTTTGGGTTTACAAAGCTATGGTAAAGAGTGGAAGATAGATAAAGTAAAATAAGCGTAGCTCCATATATACTGAAACTCACAATGCGCCAAGCATCACCGCGCTTACTGGCAAGAACTACTAAAATTACCAGAGCAGCAATACTTAAACCAATTCCAACTCCGTGAGTAATACTATTGGCGATTTCTTCACCTATAGTCTGAAGCTTGGATGAGTGGGTTTCTTTTTTTAAAATATTTTTCTCATTTAGTGAATTTTTCATTTGATAATATTACCCCGGGTCCATATTATAATTTAATACTGATAAAAACTTTTTCAATAGATTGTTTTTATGTTAGAATTATAGCATATCGTATAGTTAAAAAATACTGATAAATCAGCGATCCATAAAGATTTTATTTAGTTTATTTTTAATATTAGTTCTATATCTAAATAAGGAGAATGCCGAGACTTATGGAATATGGTTTAATTTTATTAGGAATAATTTGTGTTGTTGTAGGGGTAATTGGTTGTATTTTCCCCACAATTCCCGGACCCCCTCTTAGCTATGCCGCCCTTATATTGCTACAATTTGCTAAAGAGGAACCTGTTTTTAGTAAAAGTTTTTTAGTTAGGTTTGCTATCTTAACAGTTATAGTCTCTTTGATAGATTATTTTCTCCCTCTACTGGGAGCAAAATTATACGGCACTACTAAATACGGAATCTGGGGAGCAATAATAGGGATGATAGCCGGCATAATCTTCTTTCCTCCCTTTGGAATGATTTTAGGGATATTTATCGGTGCAATTGTAGGAGAGCTTATTGCCGGTAAAGAAAATTCAATGGCCCTGAAAGCGGGACTGGCTACTTTTATCGGAAGTATTACAGCAGTTTTTATTAAATTGTCTTTGTCTGTTGTAATGGCTTTTTATTTTTTTATCTACCTCTTTAAAGGCTAAAAACAAAGGAGAAAAAAAAGAAATAAAATGTTTATTCTGGAAGCTGAAAAGTTGAAATTAATTCCCCTTGATGCTCAGAATTTGAGATGGTCAATCGAAGACCGGCAGAAGATGGAGCGGAATTTGGGAGTAAAAATTACTGATACGGAACTGGAAGAACCGGTGAAGAAAGCCATGAGGACTTCTCTTAAGATGGTTTTAGAAAATAAGAAAGATTATCTATGGTTTACCAGTTGGGAAATAACATTAAAAATAGAAAACAGAATAATAGGGGGATTGTGCTTTAAAGGCTGTCCTGATGAAAAAGGGAGAGTTGAAATCGCTTATGGAATGCAGGATGAGTACAGAT
>NMQN01000825.1 GCA_003575245.1 Candidatus Atribacteria bacterium 1244-E10-H5-B2
GCAAAGCGGGTAAATATATATTTGAGGAGTTAACTGGTATTCCGGTAGAAGTGGATTATAGTTCTGAATTTAGATACAGAAAAATATTGCTGGGCAAAAAAGATTTAACCATTCTGATATCCCAATCAGGAGAAACTGCGGATACCATAGCTGCCCTAAGAGCTTGCCGGGAAACTGGCTCTTATATATTGGCTCTTACCAATGTAAGGGGAAGCACTATCAGTAGGGAAGCAGATAGCGTAATGTATATTAAGGCAGGTCCGGAAATAGGTGTGGCTACTACGAAAGCTTTTATTGGTCAATTAATGTGCCTTTACGTAATATCTCTCTATTTTGCTCAAGTTAGGGAGACTCTTGATTCGTCGGAGATTAATAAAATAATTTCCGAGTTAATAAAGATTCCTCAAATGGTTGAAATTATCTTGCTTAAAGACCCAGAAATTATAAAATTAAGTGAAGAATTTTTTAGTTTCCATAATTTTTTGTATCTAGGACGAGGAATTAATTATCCCATTGCTTTAGAGGGAGCCTTAAAGCTTAAAGAAATTTCTTATATTCATGCTGAAGGCTGCCCTGCAGGAGAGATGAAACACGGTCCTATTGCTCTTTTGGATAAGACTTTCCCGGTAGTGGTAATCATACCTCAGGATAAGATTTATACTAAAGTGATTAATAATATAAAAGAAGTCAAAGCCCGGGACACCCTGGTATTAGCAATTGCCACAGAAGGTGATAAAGAGATTATCAATATAGTAGATAGTGTATTCTACATCCCTAAAACTTCGGATATACTATATCCTATCTTATCGGTTATACCTTTACAATTATTTGCCTATCACATTGCTGACAGATTGGGATGTGATGTAGATAAACCGAGAAATTTAGCTAAAAGTGTTACTGTGGAATAAAAATAGCAAAGAATAATTGTCGTTTTTGATTATTATTTTATATATCTTGAACCTTTTCTTTACGAAATACGATTCACGAGATACGAGATATGAATAATAATCTATTTTGAAAATTAAAACGAGAAAGAGTATAATTGTAAAAATATATTTGAGAAAATGTTTTGAGGAGGAAGTTATAAATGAAAAAAATAACCAAAGAAATGATTTTAAATAAGGCTAAAGGGCTAAGTATAAAATTTATAAGATTGAGATTTACCGATATTTTGGGAATGCCCAAGAATGTAGAAATTCCGGCAAGAGAACTTGAAAAAGCCCTTAATGGGGAGATTATGTTCGATGGCTCTTCTATCCAGGGTTTTATGCGGATTGAAGAATCAGATATGTTTTTAAAACCGGATTACTCCACCTTTACAGTAAATCCCTGGGAAGAAGAAAAAGATGTAGCCCGAATTACCTGTGATATTTATAATCCTGATGGTTCGCCCTTTGAGGGTTGTCCCAGAAATAATTTGAAGAAAGTGCTAAAAGAAATAGAAGAAATGGGATATTCTACCAATCTTGGACCAGAAGTAGAATTCTTTTTATTTTTTAGAGATCAAGAAGGGGAAGCGACTACCAAGACTCATGATCGAGGAGGGTATTTCGACCTTTTACCTGTTGATTTAGGGGAAGAAGCGAGAAGAGATATGGTAATCGCTTTGGAAAAATTAGGTTTTGAAATTGAAGCCTCACATCACGAAGTTGCTCCCGGTCAGCACGAGATTGATTTCAGGTACTGTAATGCTCTAACTTCCGCCGATAGAATAATGACTCTAAAGCTAACCGGTAAGACCATTGCTCTAAAACATAATTTACACGTTACCTTTATGCCTAAGCCAATATTCGGAATATGCGGATCAGGAATGCATACCCACATATCTTTGTTTAAAAATGGTGAAAATATATTTTATAATCCTAATGGGAAGTATCAATTGAGTAAGGAAGCGTTATATTTTATCGGTGGCTTATTAAAACATGCCAAGGGATTTACTGCTATTACCAACCCTTTAGTAAATTCTTACAAGAGATTAACTCCTGGTTATGAAGCACCGGTTTATATTGCCTGGTCAGAGAGAAATCGCAGCCCTTTAGTCAGGGTGCCCGCAGCAAGAGGAGTAGGTACCAGGGCGGAATTGAGAAGTCCTGATCCATCCTGCAATCCTTATTT
>NMQN01000881.1 GCA_003575245.1 Candidatus Atribacteria bacterium 1244-E10-H5-B2
ATTTCTACTTCTTTTATTTTATTAAATATCATAATGTATCTTTCTTTGTCCAAAACAAAATCTATCATCTCAGGGTCTTTTAATTTGTCATATTCCGAGCATGTTTTTTTGATTAGAAACTCAAAAGAATCGGGAATATCTTCATATTTTTCCTCTTTAATTGCTAAATTAAGTTTTTCTACCTCTATGGTACCAATTGAAGAAATTAATTTATCAGAAAAATCTTTTTTTAGATATTTCGATTTTATAAGTATCTTGATATTGTGGAAATCATACTTGGATGCGAAGGTGAAATAAAGAAAACTAAAAGTAGAAACCTTAGAGATATTTTTTATTATGTCATAACTGGATAATAGTTCTCGATTTAATGAATCTTCAAAATTTGCAGGATTATTAAGATTAAAAGAATAATCATTTAAATCACTTTCCATCAATATTTTCAAAGCAGATACGATATCACTCGATTTTACCATTCTGTCTAATATATCTTTACTTAATAGTCCCTTTTCTAATTTCCTTATTCTTCCAATGGCAAAAGCATATTCTTCCTGGTTGTTCGTATCTGCGGTAAAGTATTTAAACATTAATAATTCTTCCTTATTAAAGATACACAATAAATATTATTATGAAAATATAAATTAGTCGTTAGTCGTTAGCTTGAAATACAACATACAAGATAAACTAGTTAAATGGTACAATTCTAATAATTTATTAATCAATTAACTAAGTAACTAATCAATGAATCGAGATATATATTTAAATTTTTAATTTTAAGCTATGGTTTTACGTTTTACGCTTTTCGTTTTATTACTATATGCTAATTAAAAGACCCTGAGATGATAGATTTTGTTTTGGACAAAGAAAGATACATTATGATATTTAATAAAATAAAAGAAGTAGAAATAATTGAAGCAGAAGAGCTTTTTTTAAAAAGATTTATTAAAATAAACATTGATCTTAATAATATAATTAATTGCATCAGGGCAAAGATAAGAGGGGAGAAAAAGGCTTTTACCAAAGAATTTTTAATTCCCGAAGGCGATTTTAAGGCAGAAAATATAGTAGAAATATATGATTCTCCTTTATCTTCCTGGTTTGAAAAACTTATATATACCGATTATAAAAATATAATAGAACTAGGCGTTAATTACTTTCAAAAAAATAATTCCTTAATGGAATTGGAAAAGTTAAGTGATAATTTTATTCTAAATTTTTCAAAAATAGGAAAATATATTACCTTTGGAATTGAACCATTGGTAGGATTCGTTACCGCAAAAGAGAATGACCTAAAAAATATTAGAATAATATTATCAGGTAAGTTAAACCACCTATCACCTGATAAAATCAAAGAAAGAGTACGTGATACATATGTATAAAATTGCTTTAATGGGGGATAGAGATACGATAATCGGTTTTAAATTACTGGGTGTCTCTTTATTCCCCATAACTAAGAGGGAAGAAGCAGTCGAAATATTAAATAAATTAGCAAAAGAAGAATATGCAGCGATATTTGTAACTGAAGAGATAGCCGGTCAAATATTTGAAGAAATAGAAAAGTTGCAAAAAACATCTTTTGTAAGTTTAACCATAATACCCAGTAAATTAGAAAAGAAATATTTAGGATTAAAAATATTAAGGAAAAATATAGAAAAAGCCATAGGAACAGATATTTTATTTAGAAAAGAGGTAGAATAATGGAAACAGCTAAAATAACCAAAGTTGCCGGACCGGTAGTAGTAGCTAAAGGGTTAAAAAATGCCAAGATGTATGATGTGGTAAAAGTCAGTGGTCAGAAATTAATTGGTGAAATAATTGAACTAAATAAAGATTTAGCCACCATACAAGTTTATGAGGAGACTTCGGGAATTGGTCCCGGAGAACCTGTTTTTTCTACTGATATGCCCCTAAGCGTGGAATTAGGTCCTGGCCTTATCTCATCAATTTACGATGGTATTCAAAGACCTTTGGATATATTAAAATCAACTAGCGGAAATTTTATTACTCGAGGAGCAGAAGCTCATGCTGTTGATAGAAAAAAGAAATGGAATTTTGAACCAACTTCTAAAAAGGGAGATAAAGTAATATCCGGTGATATTATAGGCACTGTCCAG
>NMQN01000701.1 GCA_003575245.1 Candidatus Atribacteria bacterium 1244-E10-H5-B2
ATGAGACCTTTAACAGCTCCATTTTTTCTCCTCCTTATAATATTAAATGCTTTATAAAATATCCACATTTACAAATCTATGTATCCTATTTTGTCTACTTTTGTTTCTCGCTCTTTTCACTCTTTTACAGCCTGAGGAATACCTATTTTTTTAAATCACCTCCAATTATTATGGTTAAAAATGTTATATATGTTGATTAAATTAATTATAGCACATTTAACTTAAACTATTTAAATTTTTATTATTGATTTTATTTGTTGATAAGCTTGGGCGGTGAAATCAGGCGATAAATAAGGTAAAAGTGCATCATTATGAAATAGGGGGTCAACATCTCCCTTTAAATTAAAATAAGTCCTGGCTTCGTCCCAGACCTTCGTACCCGGAATGGCCGAAAATTTAGCTAAACGCGGATGGGCGCCACAATCTATCACAAAACGGATGGAATCAATAATTTCCTGAACATCTTGTCCGGGTATCCCAATTAAAAGATAGGCGCCGATCTGAGGAGGCTTAAATCCTGCTTCTAAAAGGCAATTCACCGCCTTTTTAAATTCAATATTAGTAATCTTTCCTCCTGTCTCTGACTGGACCCGGGGATCTTCTGTCTCAAAACCCAACCTGATGGTCTCTACTCCTGCCTGGTACATCTTGTAAGCTATTTCTTTATTTATCATTCGGGCATGAATTCCATTGGGAGTATGAAGCCTGATGGCCAGTTTTTTATTGATTAATTCCTCTAAAATAACCAGAAAATTATCTTCCGAATTTATCAATAAGGCATCATCATAAAAGATAAAATCTTTTACTCCTCTTCTCTTGTTCCAATATTCTATCTCCTTTGCCACTTCTTCAGGGTTTCTAAATTCCAGTTTGGGATTTATTTTAAAAGAAGCGCAATAACTACAACGGTAAGGACAGCCCCGAGAGGATAAGATAGAGATATAATCAAGATCCAAATAGAGGTCCCAGGCCGGATAAGGCAGGTTATCTAACCCTTTTTCGTATTTTGAATAATCATTTTTGTTCCCGCTAAGCTGTTCTAATATTTTTATTAAATCTCTTATACTATTTCCTTTTATTACATAATCAGCACCGGAGAATTTAAAGGCATGCTCAAAGCATAAAGTAGCATAGACCCCTCCTAAAATTATGGGAATATCGGGAAAAATTTTTTCAATTATCTCTATCGCCCTGAACACCCCGGGATACCAGTAGGTCATAATAGAGGTAATCAATACTCCCTGGGGCAGAGGCAGCTTTTTTAATTTATTCAGGAAAATTTCTTCGGTAATCCCATAACGGCTATATTGACGGGGTATATTTTTTAAAATTGCAGGTTTTTTGACTTCTTCTTTATAGAAAGGACCCCGGCCAAATTCATCTTTTTTAGGAAATTCTCTATTCTTTAACTTTAAAATCTCCCGATTATAACGATCCATACAGTCTATATAACTAATCTCATAACCCTGTTCCCTCAAGATACTGGCAATATATAATAGCCCTAAGGGCTTAGACCAGAAATCATAAGCCGTAAAATCATAAATCCAGGGATTAATCAACAACAGATTATAATTTTTTTTCATCAATAATTTAGTTCTTTTACTTTTAATTTTAATTTTAATCTTAATTTTCTAAAACAAAATCTGTTCTGCAGCAGTTAAGTCGTTGCGAAAAACAGAACAAGCCTGCCCCCCCCTGTTTTCACAGAGACTAGCTCTGCGAAAGCAGGGGAAGCAATCTCAATAAAACCTGCAATATTTTTAGATTCCAGTTCATTCAGTTGGTAACTTAAAAAGTCCCTACAATAAAAAAATTCTTCTCCGCCAGAAAAATATCATTGATATACACTCTTACCTTCCACTCCCCGGGCAATTGAGAGGCATAATTACCCTTAATCTTTATCCAGTACCAGGTGCGATAATTAGTATAACTGCCAGCTTCCATCTTAACTTCTCCCCGGTGATACAATTTACCTTCTGGAGTAATCCATTCCCACTTAAGCAGAAACTTCTCCGTAGAATCATAAGAAAATCTAAGCCAGGTAACTGCTTTCTCGTCCTGGGGAAAGAAAAAATTGGTCTTTCTTAGTGGGTTCTTTTCCAGAACATCTTTACAAAGAGCAATCTTTTGCAGATATTCTGAATCCTTAGCTACCTCCTGCGCTATGCTTACTCCAGAGAAAATCATTAAAAATATCAATACAAACAACCACAACTCAATACTAAAAATATTTTTTTTCTCTCTAATCGACATTTACTTTACCCCCTTTTTTTATTAACCGGATAACTAGTACCAACTAACTAAATAATTATTCTACAAACCAAACCTAAATTCCTGCATACTTTCAAAAAAATATTATTTATTTTTAAAGATAAAAAAGGTAACGGCTTATCTTTACTAAAACCATTACCTTTTTAAATTTTTTATTTGTATAAAATCTTTATTTTTATCCACAGGTCGAACAAGAACCAGATGAGCAAGAACTGCAAGAGCTTGAGCTTGAACTCATCGAAGACGAAGTTTTTCCGGTGCAGACTCCAAAACCATTAAAAATCCTTTTGATACTCTTGCTCTTACATTTGGTACAGGATATCCTACCTTCTTCCATCTCTTTGATACTTGCTCTAACCTCGAAGGTTTTATGGCAGTCCTGACATTCAAAATCATAGTTTGGCATCTCAATTTTTCCTTCCTTTTCATACTATTTTTGTCAACTTTATTTTCTATATTTATTTATACTCCAAACTATCCTTTCTGTCAAGAAAAAAATCAATAAAATCTCTGTAAAGCTTGTTTAAAAAACCTGCCAAAGGACCGTCCCCTGGTAGGTTTTATTTTCTATAAATTTTTAATTTTATAAACTCTGTAAAGCTTACCTAAAAAACCTGCCAGAGGACCGTCCCCTGGTAGGTTGTCCCCTGGTAGGTTCTCGCAATGCACGATGCAAAGTTAGGAATTTTAGTGGAGTAGTTAGATAAAAAGAAGAATGCTACTTTTTTCTATCTTTTCTTCTCTTTCTTAACTCAATACTCAATACTATATACTCGATACTATATTACGAATTTGGTTTGACAAATACCTAAAAAGAGTATAAAATTCGAAAGTAAAAAAGGACTATTATATTTTAATCGTTAAATCCCTCAAAAGGAGGGAACGGGGGAACCAAGATTTTGGGGTGAATCTCATTACCTTTAACTTTGGTAATGAGTAGGGCATTCCTTTCAGCTCGAACCCGTCAGCTAACCTCGTCAGCGCGGAAGGAGATATGATAATCAGGATATATTTTTTAAATATTTCAGAGAAACTAAAATCAGATAGTTTCTCTTTTTTAATTGAAAGGGTTCAATAAATAACTGATTAACTTTAAGTTTAAATAAAAATAAAACGAGGTGAATCTCTTGAAAATAATTATTATAGGAGCAGGAAAAGTTGGTTGTCAAATAGCTAAAACTCTTTCTTCAGAAAATCACGATGTAACATTAATCGAAAAAAATGATACAACCCGACAGTCCGCTCAAAATAATTTAGATGTACTCACTATTTTAGGCAATGGAGCCAATGTTCGCACTTTAGAAGAAGCGGGAATCAAACAAGCAGATATGATAATTGCTGTAACCAGCAGCGATGAAGCAAACATGATAGCCTGTATGACTGCAAAGCAATTTGGTGTGCCTCAAAAAATTGCCCGTATTAGAAATCCTGAATATCTGTATGCTAATGCCTTATCACGAGAAAAATTAGGAATAGACCTTACTATCAATCCGGAAAGAGCTACCGCCAAAGAAATAGTTAAATTACTTAAATCACCAATAAATGTTGCTCAAGTACAGAGCTTCGCTGGGGGGAAGGTTCAGCTTTTTGAACTTAAAGTTGAAGACAGTTTCCCTTTTATTAACCAACAATTAAAATCTATTATCTTTAAATATCCTATATTAGTTACCGCTATTTATCGAAATGACAAAATAATTATTCCTGACGGAGAAGAAAAAATTATTGTAGGCGATAACTTATATATTTTAATTAAAAAAGACTATTTTGCAGGGCTAAATGAAATTTTCAACGAAAAACCTCTAAGCATGCAAAATGTTATGATTTTGGGAGGAAGCAGAATTGGTATTCAAACTGCCGCAATATTAGCAAAACTGGGTATTGATACTAAGTTGATTGAAAGAGATAAAGAAAAATGTGAAAAAATTGCCGAAAGTCTTCCACACACCCTGGTAATAAATGGCGATGGTACAAATATTGATCTTTTAAAATCTGAAGGTATAGAAACCACTGATGGTTTCGTTGCAGTTACCGGATTTGATGAAGATAATCTTTTAGTAGCCTTATTAGCCAAACACTTGGGCACAAAAAAGGTAATTGCCAAAGTAGATAGAATGAACTATGTTCCCATATTGGAAAAAATTGGAGTAAATGCTGTGGTAAACCCCAGAATAACTACTGCTTCTGCCATCTTACGATTTATTCGAAGAGGGAAAATTATCTCTTTAACTTTATTAAAAGAAGGAGAAGCAGAAGTTATTGAATTAATAGTTAGCCCCCACTCAAAAATTATTAACAAACCATTAAAAAAAGCTAATTTACCCCAGAATAGTATTATCGGCGCAATTGTCCGTAAAGATAGAGTTATTATCCCTCACGGTAATGATATTATTCAACCTGAAGATAAAATAATCATCTTTGCCTTGTCATCCGATATAAAGAAAATTGAAAAAATATTCGATGGTGAGGAGAAATAAAATTGAAATATAAGATTGTTCTAAATACCTTAGGAAGTCTTTTATTTTTTTTAGGACTAAGTATGTTGTTTCCTCTTTTGTATGCTATCTACTATCAGGAAACAGTAATTAATGCTTTTATACTTTCTATGTCTATTACTTCTTTAAGCGGTCTTTTACTATGGAAATATTTTTCTTCAAAAGAACCTATCGGTCATAAAGAAGGATTTGCTATTGCTGCACTGGGTTGGATATTGGCTGCTGGCTTTGGAGCACTCCCCTTTTTATTTGCCGGTACTTTTCCCAGCTTTATTGATGCTTATTTTGAATCAATGTCCGGATTTACCACCACCGGAGCAACTGTGCTTACTCCCATTGAAGGAAATCCTTATGCAATTCTTTTCTGGCGAGACTTTATCCAATGGTTGGGCGGCATGGGAATTATAGTTTTGGTAGTAGCTATCCTTCCGGCCTTAGGAGCAGGAGGGATGCAATTATTTAAATCAGAGGTTCCCGGACCAGAACCGGATAGGTTAAAGCCCAGAATTAAGGAGACCGCTAAACTTCTCTGGGCAGTATACATATTATTTTCTGTTTTGCAGGTAGCTTGTTTATATTTTACCGGAATGACCTTGTTTGATGCCCTTACCCATATGTTCGGCACCATGCCTACCGGAGGATTTACCCCAAGAAACTTAAGTGTAGGTGCTTATGATAATCCTACTTTTGAAAATATAATAATTGTCTTTATGTTTATTGCCGGAGCAAACTTTACCCTTCATTACAAAGTTCTTCATGGAAATCCAAAAAGCCTGTTTAAAGATAAAGAATTTCTTTTTTATTTTGGAGTGATATTATTCTCAATCTTGGCTATTGCCACAGAACTCAGATTTTATATTTATAATTCAATCTTTACCGCTCTGAGATATGCTTCTTTCCAAGTAGTATCTATAGCTACTACTACTGGTTTTGTTACTGCAGATTATGATACATGGCCGGCGTTTTCTAAAAGTGTATTACTAATCTTAATGTTTATAGGCGGGTGCGCCGGTTCGACCGGAGGGGCTATTAAAAATATTCGGATTCTCCTTCTCTTAAAACAGGCCTTTAGAGAACTTCGTAAGTTGATTCACCCTCAAGCGGTAACCCCGATTAGATTAGGAGACAAAGTAGTTTCTGAAAATGTGATGCGTAATATTACCGGATTTTTCTTTCTTTATATCTTTATTTTTGTTATCTCTTCTTTTGTAATGACTATATTGGGGTTGGATATAGTCAGTGCAATGGCATCAGTCGCCGCCACTTTAGGGAATGTGGGCCCAGGTCTTGGACTGGTTGGCCCGGTTCAGACCTATGCCGTTATACCGCCTTTGGGGAAAATTGTTTTAACTATTTGTATGTTATTGGGTCGATTGGAAATATATACGGTCTTAATTCTGGTAGTTCCGGAATTTTGGAGGAAATAATTAATTAAATTAAAAGCTAAATTTAAAAAACGGGGGAAAGAGCCATAATACTTAATAAGGCTTTTCAAGAAAAAAAACTATCGCCACCTCAGGTATTAGTATTAGGGTTTTTAGTGGTAATTACCATAGGGACTATTCTTCTTAACCTTCCCTCAGCTTCCAGCACTGCAAAGAGTATCGGTTTTATCAATGCCCTTTTCACTGCTACTTCCGCCACTTGTGTTACTGGATTGATTGTGCTGGATACCGGAAAGGATTTCTCTTTTTTCGGACAATTAATTATACTTATCCTTCTTCAAAGTGGTGGATTAGGGATAATGACTATGTCTACTATGTTTGCCTTTTTAATAGGGAAGAAGATTTCTTTAAGACAAAGATTAATAATGCAGGAAACTTTAAACCAATTTTCTATCGGAGGATTAGTCCGTTTAGCTAAATATATCTTAATATTTACAGCAGTTATCGAGGTTGTAGGAGCAACCATTTTGTTCTTTTACTGGCAGAGAATCTATTCCCCGCTACAAGCTTTGTACCTGGCAGTCTTTCATTCTATCTCCGCCTTTTGCAATGCCGGATTTTCTCTCTTTTCAGATAGTATAATACGCTATAAAGGAGATTTAATTATAAATCTTACTTTTGTAGTTTTAATTATATTAGGAGGGATTGGATTCTTGGTTTTATTAGAACTTTTTCAATACGGAAAAAATGGGACCCTCTCCTTACACGCTAAATTAGCTTTAAAAATCAGCCTTATACTTATTCTAATCGGTTTTATTATTATATTCTTTACAGAATCTAATAATCCTTCCACCCTAAGAGATTTGAGTTTCCCCGAAAAAATATATGGTTCAATTTTTCAATCGGTTACTGCCCGTACCGCAGGATTTAATACCCTCCATATCGGAAGCATGCAAAATGCCACCCTTTTTTTGATTATTATCTTAATGTTTATAGGTGCCTCTCCCAGTTCTACCGGGGGAGGGATTAAGACTACTACTTTTGGCTTACTTATATTATATGTCTGGTCATCACTAAAAGGGAAAGAAGAAATTCAAATCTTTAAAAGAAGAATATCACAGGATATAATCCCCAAGGTCTTAACTGTTATCACCTTATCCTTGGGTCTGGTTATTATCATGACCATTCTATTGTCCTATGTTGAAGGAGAGAATTTTATAAAAGTATTATTCGAGGTTGTTTCTGCTTTTGGTACAGTAGGATTATCAACAGGTATTACTTCATCTTTGAG